>NZ_JBFAZH010000322.1:0-7142 GCF_040681735.1 Actinoplanes sp. NPDC051633
CGTCCAGGGCCACTCCCCGAAAATCCGGGACGTTCCACGAAGGCGGCCCGCCGACGAGGGATCTAACGGCCGGACGGGCCTTGCGGATGCTGGTGGAACCGGTGCGACAGGGCATCCTCCCGATGCCGGAAGCGAGGGCCGGATCCCGTCGCGGGGACGGCGGGATGCATTGATGAGGGGGATGTCACATCGGCCCCGCGGACGAGGGTATCGAGCAAGAGGAGTGCGAGGCAACCAGTGGGCGGCAACCGCGCGAGCGCGGCGTCAGGCTGATTCGCGCAGTTTGCTCAGCGCGTACTCCAGGTCATCCGGGTATTCACTGACGAAGCGGACCTCATCCTGCGTGCGGGGATGCCGGAAGGCCAGCTCGCGCGCGTGCAGCCACTGGCGGCCGAGGTGCAGGCGGGCGGCGAGCGTGGGGTCGGCGCCGTAGGTGAGGTCGCCGACGCACGGGTGGCGCAGCGCCGAGAAATGCACCCGGATCTGATGCGTCCGCCCGGTCTCCAGCTTCACGTCGACCAGGCTCGCCGAGCGGAACGCCTCCAGCGTGTCGTAGTGGGTCACGCTGGGCTTGCCGCCAGACATCACCGCATAGCGGTAGTCGGCGGTCGGGTGCCGGTCGATCGGCGCGTCGATGGTGCCGCGCAGCGGATCGAGGTGGCCCTGCACCACGGCGTGGTACCGCTTGTCCACCTCGCGCTCCTTGAACGCGCGCTTGAGCACCGAATACGCCGACTCGCTCTTGGCCACCACCATCAGTCCGGTGGTGCAGACGTCGAGCCGGTGCACCACACCCTGGCGCTCGGCGGCGCCGCTGGTGGCGACGGTCTGGCCCATCGCGGCCAGCCCGCCGATCACGGTCGGCCCGGTCCAGCCCGGGCTCGGATGCGCGGCCACGCCGACCGGCTTGTCCACCACCACGATGTCGTCGTCGCTGTAGATGATGGTAAGGCCCGGCACCGGCTCCGTGTTGACCGCCGGCGCGGTCACCGGCGCGGGCAGCTTGACCTCGAGCCAGGCGCCGGCCGCGACCTTGTCGGACTTGGGCCGGGGGACGCCGTCGACCATCGCGTCGCCGGCCTCGACCAGGGTGGCGGCGGCCGTGCGGGACAGCCCGAAAAGCCGCGAGACGGCCTGGTCGAGGCGCATGCCGTCGAGGCCGTCCGGGACGGGAAGAGATCTCGTGGTCACTTTTTCTTTCCGGTGAGACGCGTGCCGTCGCGCTGGCGTCCGGTCAGCTCGAGCAGGACGGCGAGCACGACGCCGACGCTCAGGCAGCTGTCCGCGATGTTGAAAACGGCGAAATACTGACCGTACGGGCCGAAGGCGCTGATCATGTCGACAACGTGTCCGTGCAGGAAGCCGGGCGCGCGGAAGAGGCGGTCGGTCAGGTTGCCCAGTGCGCCGCCGAGCACCAGGCCCAGGGCCAGCGCCCACGGCACCGAGCGCAGGCGCCGGCTGAGGACGAAGATCCAGGTGACCACGGCGACCGTGACCAGCGGGAAGACCCAGGTGTAGTCGCTGCCCAGGCTGAACGCCGCGCCGCTGTTGCGCAGCAGGGAGAGGTAGACCAGGCCGCCCAGGATGCGGACCGGCTCGCCCTCGGTCAGGTTCTCCGTCGAGAGGTGCTTGACCAGCTGGTCGAGCGCGACAGCAAGCACCGCGACGGCCGCGAGCACCATCAACGCGCGCCTCCCGCCACGCGCCGGCGCAGCGGGAGGTGGAGTCACTGTTGCCTCGTCGGCATCAGGGTTCAGCGTCGCTCCTCCAACTGCTTGCACGAGACGCACAAGGTAGCGGACGGGAACGCCGCCAGCCGCTCGACCGGGATGGCGTTACCGCATTTCTCGCACCAACCGTAGTTGCCCTCGCCGAGGCGGTCGATGGCGCGCTCCACCTGAGTGATGCGCTCGAGCAGATTGTTGGCGAGCGAGATCTCCTGCTCGCGTTCGAGCGTCTTGGTGCCGGTGTCAGCGGTGTCGTCGCCGGCCGAGTCGGTCAGCCGCTCACGCTGCAGTTCGTTGATCTCGACCAGGGTCTGGTCGTACTCCGTCTGCAACTCGACGCGGCGCTCCTCGAGCGCGGCTTGGATCTTCTTCGTCTCCGCCGCGCTCCGGGACCGCTTCGTCGCGGTCTTGGCGGTCGAGGCCGACTTCGTGTCAGCTGCCTTGGCCATCGTCGCTCCCTCGGCCACGCGCCCGGCGCGGCTCTTCGGCGGTATTTTCTGCCCCTACGTGCACAAACGGCGCGGCGACCTGCGGGTCGCGCACACCGGTGGCTGGCAACGATACGGAACGTGAAGACCAGCGACAACACGGCGCACCGGCCGGGGTCGGGCCAGGTCGGGACGAATCACCCATCACTGAGCGTCGGATCGCCGACCACGTGCGGTTTAGGGTGTTTCATCATCCGGAGATTCACAGCGGTCTTTCAGGCTGGTGCTCACGCCCTGGGCTCGTCACCCTTCTCGCCGAGCCACCGGGCCAGCCGGCCGCGCCGGCTCACCGCCCGCAGCCGCCGCTCGGCCATGTCGCGGGCCGCCGCGGTGGCCACCAGCAGCAATGCGTCCCCGGCCCGCAGCCGGGTGTCCGGCCCGGGCACGAAACCGATGCCGTCCCGGACCACCAGCGTGATCGCCGCGCCGACCGGCAGCCGCAGCTCGTCGATGTGCACGCCGGCCAGCCGCGACTCCGGTGGCACGTCGATCTGCAGCAGGTCGGCGTTCATCTTCTCCAGCGGCGCGGTCTCCACGTGCAGCTCGGTGGCCTCCCCGGGCGCGGTCACCCCGAGCAGGCGAGCGGCCGGCGCGAGCGTCCCGGCCTGCACCAGCGTGAAGATGATGACCAGCACGAAGACCGCGTTGAACAGCCCGTCGGCGCCCGGCGTGCCGACCGACAGCGGGATGGTCGCGAACACGATCGGCACCGCCCCGCGCAGGCCCGCCCAGGAGAGGAAGGCGCTCCCCCGCCAGCCGATCCGCATCTCCGGGCGCCGCGGTCCGCGCACCGGCCGGGCCAGCACCGCGGAGATCACCACGGACAGCGGCCGCGCCAGCAGCACCAGGGCCACCCCCACGACCAGCGCCGGCACCAGGGCGTCACCCAGCTGGGTCGGCGACACCAGCAGCCCGAGCAGCACGAACAGGCCGATCTGCGCCACCCAGGCCAGCCCGTCGGCGAAACCGAGGATCGACCGGCGGTGCGGCAGCCGGGCGTTGCCCAGCACCACGCCGGCCACGTAGACGGCCAGGAAGCCACTGGCGTGCACGACCGCCCCGGCCGCGTACGCCAGGAACATCAGCCCGACGGCCGCGATGGGATAGAGGCCGGAAGATGGCAGCGCGGCGTGCCGCAGCAGCCAGCGCCCGGCCATCGCGACCAGCCAGCCCAACGCCCCGCCGGCGGCCAGCTCGTAGGCCACGATGATCAGCTCGTACCACCACGGGTGCGTCACCGGGCCGGTCGCCGAGAGCAGCACGACCAGCAGGACCGCCGGGGCGTCGTTCATGCCGGACTCGGCCTCCAGGGTGGCGACCAGGCGCGGGGGCAGCCGCAACCGGCGCAGCGTGGCGAAGACCGCGGCCGCATCGGTCGAGGACAGCACCGCGCCGTAGAGCAGCGCCAGCCGCCAGTCCAGCCCCAGCACCAGGTGCACGACCACGCCGACCACGCCGATGCTGACCACGACGCCGACGGTCGCCAGCACGGCGGACAGGCCGAGCACGGGCTTGAGGGTGGTCCAGCGGGCGGTCAGGCCACCCTCGGCGATGATCATGATCAGGGCGCAGAAGCCGAGGGTACGGGTGAGCTCGGCGTCGTCGAAGCGGATGCCCAGCCCGGACTCCCCCAGCAGCATCCCGATCAACAGGTAGACCAGGAGGCTGGGCAGGCCGATGCGCGTGGAGAATCGGACCGCGGCCACGGCGATCAGCAGCACCGCCGCCCCGATCAGCAGCGCCTGGTCCAGGTTGCCGCTCACCGGCCGCCGTCACGCAGCGCGTCGGCCCGCCGACCCGCGGCCTCGTCGTCGACGGTGAAGATCTTGTCGCGGCTGGTGGCCCCGGTCTTGAGGAGCACCGCGGCCGGGCGCACGCCGAGCGCGGCGGCCAGCGCCCGGCGGATCGCCTCGGTGGCCTTGCCGTCGACCGCGGGCGCCGTGACGGCCACGATGAGCGCCGGCCCGTGCGGCCCGTCGTAGCGCCCGCCGACCGCTGTCCGGCCGGCACCCGGCTTGGCTCGCACCACGACGGACACGCCCGTGGCGGCGTCCGGTGCCGGACTCCGTCCGGACGGTCCGGGCACCCGCCGCTTGGCCATGCCTCATTCTGCCGATCTTCACGTTTCAGCAGCGCACCGGGTCCACCCCACCACACCCAGTGACGACCCACCAATCACAAAACGACACCCCGCCCGGCTGCCAGCTTCAGCAACAGTGGTAGCCCAGCCACGCATCCGACCCCGGGAACGTGCGTGAGCTACCACTTCTGGTCGGCACGCCGGCCGAGCTGGCGTCCGGAGCCTGTGCGCTCGTGAGTTGTCGGTCCGGTCGTCAGGGGCGGGCGTGCTGGGCGACCAGGCGGTCGACCGGGCGGCACAGGCCGCACGGGTTGAAGCCCAGCTCGATGGCCTCGCCGACCGGGATCGGCTCGGTGAGGCGGCCGGCCAGGTGGTGGCAGTCGGGCATGTGGTAGCGCGGCCGGCCGTCGACGACCATGACCTCGTCGTCCATCCGAGCCACGCGGACGGCGTCGCCCGGGCGGACCGCCTGCGGCAGCGGCTCGTCCTCGGGGTCGTCCTCGTCCGGCTCGGCGAAATCCTCGTCGGCCGGCACGCGCGCCGCACCGGATTCGCCTGGTTTGTCCCGTCGGCTCGCCGGGGCGCTCGCGTTCTCGTCGTCATCGTCCTCGTCGAGAAGCAGTGGCTCCTCCCCGGGGCGACGCCATGACTCGTCGCTGCCCGAGCGGGCCGCGCCGATCACCGACGAGGCGCGGTCGTAGTCCGGGGCGCCCGCATCCCGGCCGTCCAAGATCGGGTCAGACCCGGAGAAATCGGCACGCGCCTCATCGGCGGGGGAAGCGTAGTCGTCCGTCTCGCGGGCGTAACGCTCCTCGTCGGCGGCGTCGAGATCGTCGTCGTCATCATCCGCGGCGCGGCCGGGCGGCGGAGGAAAGTCGTCCGCGGCGCGGCCCGGCGGCGGAGGAAGGTCATCCGGCGGAGAGACGGGATGGCCGGGCGGCGGGAGGTCGTCGAAGTCTTCCGCCGGAGCCGGCGAAGCGGGCGGAGGCGGCGGGAAGTCGCCCGGTGGGCGGCGGGCGCTCTCCGCGGCGCGGGAGCCCTGCGCCGTGTGCGTGCCGGCGACCCCGGGGCCCTCGGCGGGCGCGCGGCGGGCGCCGGCCGTGGCGAACTCGGCCGGGGACTGCCCCTCGGCCAGGAACGGGTCGTCCTCCGGAGTGGCCGGGACACCGGGATCGGCACCGGCCGTGGTGGCGCGGCGCCGGGTCGCAGCCTGGCGCGCGCCGATGACCAGCACGACCGCGGCCAGCAGGCTGGCAACGATCGAACCGATCAGCATGATGCTCGACCCCGCGGCGAGGCCCAGCACGAGCAGCGCCACCGCGACGAGGATGAGCAGAAGGGCAACAACGATCATGGCTCATCCTCGCCGAGGTGCAGCCGCCGACGACGAACCGTCAGCGACCCGATTCGATGGAGTTGGAGCGGCTCCCGCCGTACGAGCCGGCGAGCCCCGCGGCGGCGAGACCACCGGAGCCACCGACCGCCCGGCCGGCGTCGGCCCGGGTCATCTCGGCCTCCAAGCCCTGCCCACGGCCGTCGAGGTCGCGCAGCTGGCTCTCGAGGTAAGCCTTCAAGCGCGTGCGGTACTCACGCTCGAACTGCTTGAGCTCCTCGATGTGCTTCTGCAGCGCGGACCGCTTGGCATCCAGGCCGCCCATGGCCTCCTGGTGCCGCTGCCGGGCGTCCCGCTCGAGAGCGTCCGCCTTCGCCCGCGCCTCGCGGGTGACCTCCTCCGCCTTGGAGCGGGCGTCGGAGAGCAGCTTGTCGGCCTCGCGCCGGGCGTCGGACACGTGGTCGTCGGCCGTGCGCTGCGCCATCATCAGGACCCGCAGCGCCTGCTGCTCGCCGTCGCCGCCGGAAGAGGTGGCTCCGGCGCCGACCGGGCCCTGCGCGCGGACCTGCTCCAGCTCGGCCTGCATCTGCCGGGCTGCCTGCTCGGCGGCAGCCTTGTCGCGCTGCACACGGTCGAGCTGGGCCTTGATGTCGTTGAGCTCCGCCGCCAGGCGCGGGTCGGCACCCGAGACGGCTGGAGCGCCACCTCGGCCGCCGCGCTCCACCTGGGCGCGCAGCTCGTTGTTCTCCTCGATCAGACGGGCGAGTTCGCGCTCAACCTCGTCCAGGAAGGCGTCGACCTCCTCCTCGTCATACCCCCGCTTGCCGATCGGGGGCTTCTTGAAGGCGACGTTGTGCACGTCGGCCGGGGTCAGCGGCATCGAAACTCCTCGGGTCAGTTGCGGCCGCGTGGGGCGGGCCTCGTCAGACGCTGAAGGTCACGATGAGGCGCGCTAACACGAAGTTCAAAAGCACGAACAGGATAACCAGCAGGACCAGGGATGCCAGGTCCAAGCTCACGTTACCAATTCGAAGCGGTGGGATCACACGCCTCAACGCCTTGAGGGGTGGATCAGTGACGCTCCACACGGACTCCAATGCGGCGGACGCGCCCCGCCCGGGCTGCCAGCGGCGCCCGTATTGCAGCACCGCACCCAGGACGAAGCGCGCCAGCAGGGTCAGGAAGAAGACGTAGACCAACAGGTACAGAACCTGGAACACGATCGACAGCACGGTGGGCGGATCCCTCGTTCGGGTCAACTCTGGGTGAAGAAGCCGCCCTCAGCGATCTTGGCCTTGTCCTCTGCGGTGACCTGGACATTTGCCGGTGAGAGCAGGAAAACCCGGTTGGTCACGCGCTCGATCGTACCGCGCAGGCCAAACGCGAGACCGGCGGCGAAGTCGACCAGCCGGCGGGCGTCGCCCTCGTCCATCTCGGTGAGGTTGATGATCACCGGGACGCCGTCGCGGAAGTGCTCCCCGATCGTCCGGGCCTCCCGGTACGTTGTCGGGTGC
>NZ_JBFAZH010000323.1:0-7129 GCF_040681735.1 Actinoplanes sp. NPDC051633
CGACGGCCGCGGTCCGCCTCGCCAACCAGGGCCCGTCGGACGCCACCACGACGCTGACCATCCCGGTCGGCAACCGGCCCGACGGCCTCTCGGTGCTGTCCGCGGCGGTGGGCGGCGCGCCGTGCACCGCCGTGGCCGCGACCATCACCTGCGCCGGGCTCACCGTGCCGTCCGGCGGCTCGGCGACCGCCACGATCCGGGTCGCCGCCACCGTGACCACGCCGGCGGACACCGTCTGGAACCTGGAGGACGTCGGCGCCACGCTGAACGGCACCGACGTCACCGGCGGCGGCCGCCTGGTCACCGTCTCCGACCCCGACATCAACCTCACCGGCGGCGTCACCACCGACCGGGTCACCGGCGTTCCCGGCGGGCCACCGGCAAGCCCGGCCGTGGCGACCGAGCCGAGCGGCGGCAGCGTGTCGCGCAACGACGACACCGACCGTGACGACACCGGCGACGTCCCACTCCGGCGCGGACCGCTCGCCCGCGCTCCGATCGCCGACGTCGCCACGACCGTCGCCACGACCGTCTCCGGCGGCGAGGTCGGCGGCGAGGTCGACGGCGAGGTCGACGGCGAGGTCGGCGGCGAGGTCGGCGGCGAGGTCGGCGGCGGGGGCAGCGGCGCGACGCCGGCCCCGACCGCGGACCCGGCCATCCCGGACGACAACTCCGACGCCGGCGGGGGCGGCGGCGACAACCTGCCGCGGACCGGCTCGAACATCTTCTCGCTGCTGGTCTTCGCGGTGCTGCTGATCGCGACCGGCGTCGCGGTGATGCTCGTCGCCCGCATCCGGCCGCGTCCGAGGCGCGACGGCAGCCTCTGACACTATGGGTTGATGGCCTACGACGCCTTCGTCCTGCTGTCCTTCGGCGGCCCCGAACATCCCGACGACGTGATGCCGTTCCTGCGCAATGTGACGCGCGGACGCGGCGTCCCGGAGGAGCGGCTGCTCGAGGTCGCCGAGCACTACTACCACTTCGGCGGCGTGAGCCCGATCAACCAGCAGTGCCGTGACCTGCTCGCGGCGGTGGAGGCCGACTTCGCCGAGCAAGGGATCGGGCTGCCCGGCTACTGGGGGAACCGGAACTGGCAGCCGATGCTCGCCGACACGGTCGCCCGGATGCGCGACGACGGGGTCGAGCACGCGCTGGGCTTCGCGACCAGCGCGTACGGCGGGTATTCGTCGTGCAAGCAGTACTGGGAGGACATCGCCGCGGCCCGGGCGCACGTGGGGCCGCGCGCACCGCGGATCGCCAAGCTGCGGCAGTTCTGGGACCACCCGGGCTTCGTCGAGCCGCACGCCTCGGCGGTGCGGGCGGCCCTGGCGACCCTGGATCCGGCCCGCCGCGCCACCACCCGGCTGGTGTTCACCGCCCACTCGATCCCGGTGACCATGGCCGAGACCGCCGGGCCCGACGGCGGCCGCTACACCGCGCAGCTCACCGAGACCGCTCGGCTCGTGCACACCGCGGCCACGCCGGACCTGCCGTGGGACCTGGTCTGGCAGAGCCGCTCCGGCCCGCCGCAGGTGCCGTGGCTGGACCCTGACATCAACGACCACCTGCGGGTCCTGGCCGACAAGGGCGTGACCGACGTGGTGGTCAGCCCGATCGGCTTCGTCTCCGACCACCTCGAGGTGCTCTGGGACCTGGACAACGAGGCCTTGGAGACCGCGCAAGAGCTGGGCCTGGGGTACGCCAGGGCGGGTACGCCCGGCACGGACGCCCGCTTCGTGGCGATGATCCGCGAGCTGGTCCTGGAGCGCACGGCCATGTCGCCGCAACAACGGCTGGGTACCCTCCCGGTCTGGGACGTCTGCCCCGAGAACTGTTGTCCCGCACCCCAGAGACGAGGACCCGCATGACCGAGCGCAAGGCCATCGAGAGCTGGCTCACCGACATGGACGGCGTGCTGGTTCACGAGGGTGTCCCGGTGCCCGGCGCGCCGGAGTTCGTCAACCGGATGAAGGAGTCGGGCAAGCCGTTCCTCATCCTCACCAACAACTCGATCTACACGCCGCGCGACCTGCAGGCCCGGCTCGCCCGCACCGGCATCGAGGTGCCGGAGCAGTCGATCTGGACCTCGGCGCTGGCCACCGCCCAGTTCCTGGCCGACCAGCGGCCGGGCGGCACGGCGTACGTGATCGGCGAGGCCGGCCTGACCACCGCCATGCACGCGGCCGGGTACGTGCTGACCGAGTACGACCCGGACTACGTGGTGCTGGGGGAGACCCGCACGTACAGCTTCGAGGCGATCACCAAGGCGATCCGGCTGATCGACAGCGGCGCCAAGTTCATCTGCACCAACCCGGACGTGACCGGGCCGTCCAACGAGGGCGCCCTGCCCGCGGCCGGGTCGGTCGCGGCGATGGTCTCCAAGGCCACCGGGGTGGATCCGTACTTCGTGGGCAAGCCCAACCCGATGATGATGCGCTCGGCGCTGAACACGATCGAGGCCCACTCCGAGAGCACGGCCATGATCGGTGACCGGATGGACACCGACGTGCTGTGCGGGCTCGAAGCGGGCCTCGAGACGATCCTGGTGCTGACCGGGATCAGCACCAGGGAGGAGAGCGAGCGGTATCCCTACCGCCCGTCCCGCGTCGTCGACAGCGTCGCCGACCTGATCGGCGAGATCTGATCAGGCGATGCGCCTGACCCGGTTGATGGTCAGGCCGTTCTCGCCGAGCAGGCCGCCCATGATCGACACCAGCGGAGCGGCGCTAGATTGAGGCATGGCCGACTCCTCCCGCCGCCAGGTCGCCGCCACGATGGCCGAGGCCGCGCAGGCGTGGCTGGCACTTCTGAACGCGGACCAGCGGACGACCGCCATCGGCCACGCACCCTCGGGCGACGCGACCGACGCCGAACGCCGGCGCTGGTTCTACACGCCGACCGATCACGGTGGACTGACCCTCCACCAGCAGCGACCCGCCCAGCAGCGAGCGGCGATGCGGCTGGTGGCCTCGGGGTTGTCCCGGGCCGGCTTCGTCACGGTGGCCACGACGATGGGCCTGGAGAACGTCCTCGATCACACCGAGGGGTTCGTGGCCCGCTTCGATCGTGAGCGCGGCCGCGACCCCGGCCTGTACTACCTGCGGGTCTTCGGCGACCCGGCCGGCGACGGGATGTGGGGCTGGCGGTTCGGGGGACACCACGTCTCGCTGAACAACCTTGTCGTGGGCGGCGAGCTGATCGCCGCGACACCGTGCTTCATGGGCGCCGACCCGGCCTCTTCCGAGCTGCTCGGCGGCGCGGTGAACCGTCCGCTGGCCAGGGTCGAGGACCTGGCCCGCGGGCTCGTCCGGTCGCTGAGCCCCGACCTCGCGCGCCGGGCGATCCTCTCACCCAAGGCGCCGTCCGACTTCGTGACCGCGAACCGCACGTCGATCTCCGAGGGTGACCGGGTCATCCCGCTGGCCGGGATCTGGCGTGACGAGCGCTTCCCGGATCCGGTCGAGCAGGCCAAGCTGCAAGCGCTCAGCGACGCGATCGACGAAGCCGCCGGCTACGACGAGGCCGACCATCAAGCACTGGCGTACACCGCGCGGCCGAAGGGCGTACCCGGCGCCGATCTCGACCCCGGGCAGCGGGATCTGCTCGGGGGTTGCTGGGCACGTACCTGGACCGCGTGCCGGAGGCGGTGTCGCCGATGGCGGCCTACGACGACAGCGCTCTGCAGGCCGTGCACATCGCCTGGGCCGGCTCGACCGAGCCCGGGGCGCCGCACTACTACCGGGTGCAGGGGCCGCGCCTGCTCATCGAATGGGACAACACCCAGCGGGGCGCCAACCACGCGCACTCGGTCTGGCGCGACCCGGAGAACGACTTCGGCCTGGACGTGCTGGCCGCCCACCACCGCCGTCATCACTGAGTTCAGTGGATGACCGGGCGGTGCCGGGCGGCCGGTGAGACGAGTGGCTAGTTGATCGTCAGGGTGAGCGACCGGCTGGAGGTGCGGGGGACGAAGTCGGTGAACCGCACGGTGACCGTGAAGCTGCCGGACTCCGTCGGCGTGCCGGAGAGCACGCCGCCGCGGGTCACGACCATGCCCGCCGGCAGGCCGGTGGCCGACCAGGCGCCGATCAGGCCGGGCGTCCGCTGGAGGGTCACCGGTGTGTAGGCGGCGCCCATCGTCCCGGTGTGCAGCGATGCCGTGGTGATGCGGACCGCCGCCGGCGGCTTGATGGTGAACAGCTCACGGTTGGGCGAGTCCTTGCCCGCGTTGCGGACCTTGTTGCGGGTCGTGTACGCGAGCAGCCGCGACGCCACCTGGGCCGGCTTCATCGTCGGCGCCGAGGCCAGCAGCATCGCCGCCGCGCCGGCCACGTGCGGGCTGGCCATCGACGTGCCGCTCATCTGGGTGATCTTGGAGCCGGGCGCGTCGGACCAGACACCGACGCCGGGCGCGAACAGGTCCAGGCACTTGCCGTAGTTGGAGAAGGCCGGCCGCGCGAAGGTGCCGCCGACCGCGCCCACCGTCAGCGCCGTCGAGACCCGCGCCGGGCTGACCCGGCAGGCGTCGCGGCCCTCGTTGCCGGCCGCCACCGCGTAGGTGACACCGGAGGCGATCGACCGGCGCACGGCGGTGTCCAGCGCGGCGCTCGCGTCGCCGCCGAGGCTCATGTTCGCCACCGCGGGCTTCTTCGCGTAGCGGGTCACCCAGTTGACGCCCTTGATCACGTCGGACAGGAAGCCCTCGCCGTCGCAGTCCAGCACCCGCACGGCGACCAGCTGCACGCCCTTGGCCACGCCGTATCGAGTGCCGCCGATCGTCCCGGCCACGTGCGTGCCGTGCCCGTTGCAGTCCATCGCGGTCCCGCCGTTGTACGAGAACCCGCTGGTCACCCGCCCGCCGAAGTCGGGGTGGGTCCAGTCGATGCCGGTGTCGATCACGTACGCGTGCACCGACGACGCCGCGCTCAGCGGCGTGTAGGTCCCCGACCGCGTGGTGGTCCGCTGGTCGATCAGGTCCAGGTTCCACACCGGGCTCTTCTGGGTCGCCTCGGCCTGCACGTCGGCGACCCGCACGATCCGGTCCGGCTCGACCGCGGCGACCGTCGGGTTGGCGGCCAGCCGGGCGGCGGCCCGCGCGCTCAGGTTCGCGGTGAACCCGGTGATGCCCGGCAGGGTCTCCTCGACCTCCCCGCCGGCCAGCTTCGCGGCGGCGTTGTCCAGCGAGTCGGAGCCGATCCCGAGCGAGGGCTGCAACGTCACGATGTACCGGCCGGTGGGTGCCGGAACGGAGGCGTATGCGGGGACGGAGGCGGCGCCGGCACCCACGAGGGCGGCCAGGACGGCGGTGGACAGACGGGCGGCATTGTTCATGAGCGCAGGCAACCTTCACCGGTCGTTGAGCGGGGCGCCGTGAACATCGGGCCGGCCCGCGCCGGTGTTAGACGTCAGACGGTTGCAGTGCGGTTGCTGAACCAGCGGGCGGCCACCTGCGTGTGCAGCGGGAAGCCGAGCTCGGCCGGACCGGTCATGACTTCCAGCGCCAGCGTCTCGTTGTTGGCGAAGGATCCCGGCAGCCCGGGCCGGGCCGGCAGGATGCCGAAGACCAGCAGCGTGCCGTCCGGGGCGCTCAGCGTGTCGAAGAGCCGGACGTCCGCCGGCGACGCCGAGAGCCCGGTCTCCTCGGCGAGCTCGCGTACCAGAGCCTCCTGCCAGCTCTCGCCCACCTCGATGAACCCGCCCGGCAGCGCCTGCCGCCCCAGCGCCGGCGCGATCCCGCGCTGCACCACCAGCAGGCCGTCACCGACCGGCTGCACCGCCACGGCGACCGGCGCCGGGTTGCGATAACTGGTCTCGCCGCAGGCGGCGCAGTGCCGCGGCCACGGCTGCCCGGGCGTGAAGCGCGCACCGCAGAAGGTGCAATGTGCGAAACGGTCCGGCACGTCAGGCCAGCGGCGAGTTGCAGGCGGCGACCAGTGCCTGCCGGCACGCCGCCACGAGCGGGCGCAGCGCGTCGTCACGCTGCTGTGCCTCGTATGTGTTCACCGCGCCACCCGGAGCGCTGTGCTCGGCCAGCGTCAGCACCTGGTCGAGGACGCTGGCGCGGGCGAACACCCGGCGCGCCCGCGGGTCGAAGCCGGGCGGCAGCGTGGCGGTGCTCTCCGGCCGCCGCAGCGCCTGCAACGCGCCGGCCAGCTCGGGCCGCCACTGCGCCACGTCGAGGCGGGTAAGCCGGGAGGTCGCCTCGGACAGCGCCAGGCTCAGCTCCTGCTCGGCCTCGGCCGCGCCCATCTGGAAGCCCGGCCGGTAGTCCTGCGTCGGGATCACCCGCCACAGCACCGTCTCGAAGGTCATCCCCGAGCCCGACGTGTGCGTGCGGACCTCGGGCACGACGCCGAACTCGGGCGTCATCACCGCCTCGCCGGCCAGCATCGCCGCACCGGTCAGCGGACCCGGGCCGGACAGGCCGCGCGGGTCGCCGGGCGCGGGCAGGACCAGGCGGATCTCGTCGGGATGCAGCTTGGCGAAGATCGGCAGCGCCTGCGCCAGCGGCACGTCACGCCACGTGCCGGGGGCGTCGGCGACGAGGTGTTCCTCATCGCCGGCGATCTCGTCGGCCAGCTCGTCGAACGGGACGAGGCCGGCCCGCCAGGCGCGCACCCACACGACGAACCGGGTGGACCGGCGCGCCGTCAGGGTGGCCGCATTCGCTGCGGGGGACATGCCGCAAGGGTAGCGGAGCCGGCTGGTCGTGTCGGGTTACGGTGCGTCTCATGTATGGGGAGGACGTGCTTGCCGGGAACTGGCGCCGGCGCAAGGTGGTGCCCGAGGTGGACGCCGAGCGGGACCTGGTCGTGGAGGACGTGGACTCGGGCTTCTGCGGCGCGGTGGTCGGCTTCGAGCTGGGCGCGGTGGTCCTCGTGTACGGCCGGGGCATGCGCCGCAAATTCCCGCTGGAGCCGGCCGCGTTCCTGCTGGACGGCATGGTGGTCACGCTGCGCCGGCCGGCGGTGGTGAACGCGCCGGCGCCGCGGCGGACCGCGTCGGGATCGACCGCGGTCGCCGGCGCGAAGGCACAGGTGGCCAAGGCGAGCCGGATCTGGGTGGAGGGCATCCACGACGCCGCCCTGGTGGAACGGATCTGGGGCGATGACCTGCGCATCGAGGGCGT
>NZ_JBFAZH010000324.1:0-7122 GCF_040681735.1 Actinoplanes sp. NPDC051633
CGGGTCGCCGCGCAGGAGCGGCTCGCCGCCACCGCCGCGCAGAACCGAGCCGCCGCCCAGAGCCAATCCGTCGCGCAGAGCCGATCCGCCGCTCAGAGCCCAGTCGCCACTCAGGACCGGCCGGCGCCGGCGGAGGCCGACCGGGCGGCCGCGAAGCCGGATACGGCGGAGGCCGTGCAGGCGGATGTGCAGGCGGAAGTGCACGAGGCCGCGCACGAGAAGGCTCAGGTGCGGGAGGCGGCTCAGGACCGTTCCCAGGTGCGCGCCGCCGCCGAACACACCCAAGCCGGCGGCGGGGAAACGACCGCGGCGGTCTCCACGACGCAGCCGGAGCCGGCCGAGGAAGCCACCACGACGCCCGTGGCCGCGCCGGGTGTCGCTGTCCCCATGCCCACGCCGGTCGTACCGACCGGTCTGCCCGCCGGGACCTCCGGTGCGGAGGTTCAGCCGGATCCGGCCGGGACCGCCGTCGCCGCCTCGACGCCCGCTTCGACGCCCGTCCCGACCGCCGTTCCGACCGCCGTCCCGACTGCTTCTACCGTCGCACCGGGACAGGCGGCCGCTCCCGCGGCTCCCGCGGCTTCCGCTGGGGAAACGGCCGGGGCCGCGCCCCTGCCGCCCGGCTTCAAGATGCTCGACCCCGCCATGACCGTGCCGCTCAGCGAGTCGGCGGCGCCCGCCGAGCCAGCGGCGACGGCGCCCACGGCCCCACAGACCGGTCCGTCAGCTGCCGCCCAAGGACCCACCGCGAGCACCGCACCGACCGGTGAGGCAACGGATCCCAGGCAACCCACGCCGCCGGCGATGGCCGCACCCGCCGCCGAGAACACCGGCGTCAGCCCGCAGGCGGGCGCCGCCGTGGCCGGCGCCGCCGTCCAGAAGCCCGAGGCAGCGACCGAAGCGCCCGCGCCCGTACAGATGCAGTCCGACATCGCCGCGCAGACCGACACCGCCGGCGCGCCCACGCCCGGTCCGATGGTCGCCCCGGCGGCCGGGCCCGCTCCGGCGGCGCCCACCGCGCCGGTCACCGCGGCCGCCGCTCCCCCGCCGTCGTCACCCGTGCCCGGTCCGCCCGCGACGCAGATCGCCATGCGGATCGCCCCGCTGCGCCTCGACGCCGACGGTGTGCACCGGCTCACCATCAACCTGCACCCGGTCGACCTCGGCCCGGTGCAGGTGGTCGCCGAGATCCGCAACGGCGAGGTCAACGTCCAGCTGTCCGGGGCCACCGACGCGGGCACCGACGCCCTGCGCAACGCCATGGACGACCTGCGCCGCGAGCTCGAGCAATCCGGCTTCGGCAATACCACTGTGGACCTCCGGCAGGGTTCGGGCCAGCAGGAGCAGGCACGGCAGCAGTTCCCCTTCACGGGAAACGCGCGCGTGCCGCAGGCGGGGACCACCGACGCGGCGCCGGCTACACCCGCCGACTTGTCCACTGAGGACGGTCGCTTGGACATCAAGGCGTAGGACCCGGACGGCGCGGTTCGCACGATCAACCCCCTTCTCACCAGGAACAGTGGCACCATCGAGCGCATGCGCGAGATCGTGAACGGCGTTTTCGAGATCAGCATCGGATATGTGCACGCCCACCTGGTCGTGGTGGACGACGGGGTGGTGCTGGTCGACACTGGGCTGCCGGGCCGCTCGGCGGAGTTCGGCCGGGCGCTGCACGAGATGCGCCGGAAGATCGGCGACGTGACCACGATCCTGCTGACCCACCGGCATCCCGACCACACCGGTGGCGTGGCCGAGCTCCAGCGCCGGTCCGGAGCCCGGGTGGTGGCGCACAAGCTGGACGCCGGCGCGGTCGAGGGCCGCGAGGACCCACCGCTGACCCGGATGCAACGGCTCACCAAGCCGCTCGTCGGCGCTGCCGAGCCGGTCACGGTGGACGAGGCGGTGAGCGCGGACGGCCCGATCACCGTGGCCGGCTTCCGGGCGGTGCACACACCCGGCCACACCGCGGGACACGTGTCCTATCTGCTGGACCGCGACGGCGGCGTGCTCTTCGCCGGTGACGCGGCGACCAGTGTCCGCGGCCGGGTCCGCAAGTCGCCCCGCGCAATGACCCTGGACGTCACCCGGGCCGCCGAGAGCATCGCCCGCCTGGCGCAGCTCGACTTCGACACGGTCGTCTTCGGCCACGGCAAGGCGGTGCGCGGCCGGGCGGTCGACGGCTTCCGGGCGCTGACCGGCTAGAAGTGGTAGCCCAGCCGCGCATCGCGGGCCGAGATAGGCGCGTGGGCTACCACTTCGGTGTCCTGTGGTAGCCCAGCGGTGCATCCGAGGCGGATGGGCGCGTGGGCTACCGGAGTCAGGGCTTGTCGTTGGAGGCGTCCGGACTCGGGGTGACCGGCGTCGCCGGCTCGTCCGTCTTGCCGTATCCGGCCGTGACGAAACGCAGCCCCGCGAGCAGGATCGCCGCGATCGGCACGGCGATCAGGAACCGCACCAGCACCTCGGTGAGGTCGATCTCGTCGAACACATAGCGGTACAGCGCGGGCGCGCTGATCAGCAGCGCGAAGAGCAGCACCGACCAGCGGATCATCGCGCGGATCGCACCTGCCGGCGCGGGGCGGCGACCTGCGGCGTCACGTCGGCGGCGATCCGCGCGCAGAGCATCGCGGCCCAGGCGTGCGGGGTGGCCGGCTTGCCGTCGAGCGAGAAGATCGGCAGGTCCAGCCCGAGCACGGTGGCCGGGTCGGCGGTCAGGTCCACGCTGTGCACGACGAGCGCCTCGACCTCGCCGAGCGCGCGCAGATGGCGCGCGGTGTCGGCGGTCTTGCGGGTGGCGTCGACGACCGCCCACACGGCGGTGGCGCCGATCGCGTCACACATGTCGTTCACCCAGATCGGATCGGTGTCGCCGACTCGGGCGTCCAGCACCACCACCCACGCCGACGACGCGGCCTGCATCTTGGCGGAGCGGGCCGCGGCCTCCTTCGGCGTGTGCATGACCCGGGAGGAGTGCAGCCCGGTGCCGGCCGCCGAGCCACCGGCCAGCAGCAGGTGGTTCGGGTCGAGGTGGGCCTGCTCGAGCAGCTGCTTGCCGATCGGCACCGCGTGGCTCAGGTCACCGGCCAGCACGAGGATCTCCCCGGCCGCGTCCGGGATCGCGGGCGCGGCCGGACGGGAGGCGAGCGCGGTCAGCACCCCGGCATAGGTGTCGCCGCCGGTGATCTGCGCGGCCAGCGCTTCCGGCATGCCGACCGACATCAGGTTGGCCACCACCGGGTCGGTGTGCGCCGGGCGCAGCTCGGGCCCGGCCGGGACCGGCGGGGAGGCCGGTGGCTTGACCGGGGTGAGGCCGTAGGCCTCCGCGGCCGAGCGGCCGGGTGCGGGCGGCGGGCCGGGCATGCCGGCCGGGCCGGCTGGGCTGGTCGGGCCGGTCGAGCTGGTCGGCTCGCTCACCCCGAGGCCGCCCATCAGCTCGGCGAGGCTGGGTACGGGCGGCAGCGGCCGCAACGTACCGCTGTTGATCGGCGACCCGCTCGCCGCGGCCGGCCGGAACGGTCGCACCGTGGGGGTGTCCGGCTTGTCGTCACCGGCGTGCGGCCGGGGCGACGGGCGCTGCTTGGCCGAGGCGATGTGGTTGGCCGCGTCCAGGCCCGCCATCAGCTCGGCGAAGGCGGCCGCGTTGTCGGACAGGTCCTGCTTGGTGGCCGCCTCGGTGGCGTCCTCCACGCCGGCCTCCCGGCCGGCCGACTTGTCGGTGTTCCCGAAGCTCGGCCCGAAGCCTTGCCCGATGGCCGGCGCGGGGGCGGCGTTCCTCGCGGGCGGCCGCTCCTGCGCCGCCGGCCGCTTGAAGGCGTCCTCCGGAATGATCCGGTCGTTCGACTCGGCACGTTCCAGAAGCTGTTCCAGCGTGTTCGCCGGCTCCTCGCGGGCGGGCGTCGGCGGCGGCACGGTCGGGGCTTTGCGCTGCGGCATGGTCTTCCTGTCGTTGGTGGAGTCCGGCACTTCGACGGAGAGCTCGTAATGCTGCTTCGCGAAGAAGCCGCCGAACCCACCACTGCGGACCTTGTCGGCCGAGATGATGCGCACCCCGGAGCCGTACTCCTCGCGCACCTGCGCCAGCAGCGGCTCGATGGCCGGTCCCTCAAGCAGCACCCGCGTAGGCACCGTTCACCACCCCCATGGTCTCGATCTGTGCGGTGGAACCCGAGATCTCCGTGTAGGAGAGGACTTGAATCCGGCGCGAGCCGGCCTTGAGCAGCCGCATCAGCGGCAGCCGCAGTTGCGGCGAGCAGGCCACCACGGGCGTGATGCCCTGCTGTTCGGCGGCCTCGACCAGCCGGCCGGCCTCGCTGACGATGGCCTCGGCGCGCATCCCGTCGATCGCCATGAAGGCGCCGGTCTCGCTGGGCCGCAGCGACTCGAGCAGCGACTGCTCGAGCATCGGGTCGAGCGTGATCACGGTGAGCCGGCCCTGCTGGGCGTACTGGGCGGCGATCGCCGGGCCGAGCGCGGTGCGGGCCGCCTCGATCAGGCCGTCGTGCTCCACCGACATCTTGGCGCGCAGCGACAGCGCCTCGAAGATGCGGACCAGGTCGCGGATCGGCACGCCCTCGTCGAGCAGGCCCTGCAGCACCTTCTGGATCTGGCCGAGGCTGAGCTGGGCCGGCGTGAGCTCCTCGACGACCACCGGGTGGGTGCGCTTGACCATCTCGGTGAGCTGGCGCACGTCCTCGCGGCCGAGCAGGCGGCTGGCGTTGGTCCGGACGATCTCGGCCAGATGCGTGATGATCACCGATGCCCGGTCCACGACCGTCGCCCCGGACAGCTCGGCCTGGTAGTGCAGCTCGGCGGGCACCCACTTGCCGGCCAGGCCGAAGACCGGTTCGACGCCGGCCCGGCCGGGCAGCGCCTGCAGCCCGTCGCCGATCGCCAGCACGGTTCCCGGCGGCGCCTGCCCGGTGCCCGCGTCCACGCCCGAGATCCGGATCGCATAGGAGGACAGGGGAAGGTCGAGGTCGTCACGGGTACGCACCGGCGGCATCACCAGGCCCAGCTCGAGGGCCATCTTGCGGCGCAGCGCGCGTACCCGGTCCAGAAGGTCTCCGCCGTTGGTGTCGACCAGGTCGACCAGGTCGGGCGAGAGCGCCAGCTCGAGCGGATCCACCCGCATCTCGCCGAGCAGCTGCTCGGGGGAGTCCGGCGCCGGCCGGTCGATCTCCTCGGCCGGCTTCTCCGCCTCCGGCACCGGGTCCTTGATCCGCTGAGCCGCGACGAGGGTGATCACACCGATGATCAGGAACGGGACCTTGGGCAGGCCGGGGATCACGCAGAGGCCCAGGGCGGCGCCGCCGGCGATGCGCAGCGCCAGCTTGTTCTGGCTCAGCTGGGCGGAGACGCTGGACCCCATGTCGCCGCTGGTGGCCGAGCGGGTGGTGATCAGACCGGTGGCCACCGACAGCAGCAGCGCCGGGATCTGCGAGACCAGGCCGTCGCCGACGGTCAGCAGGCTGTACTGGTTCATCGCGTCGGCCGGTGACATCCCCTGCTGGAGCATGCCGACCGCGAAACCGCCGACCAGGTTGATGACGGTGATGATGATGGCCGCGATGGCGTCGCCCTTGACGAACTTCGAGCCACCGTCCATGGCGCCGTAGAAGTCGGCCTCGGCGGCCACGTCGGCGCGCCGCTTCTTGGCCTCGGACTCGTCGATCAGGCCGGCGTTCAGGTCGGCGTCGATGGCCATCTGCTTGCCGGGCATCGCGTCGAGGGTGAACCGGGCGCCCACCTCGGCCACCCGCTCGGCACCCTTGGTGACCACGACCATCTGCACGATGATCAGGATCAGGAAGATCACCAGGCCGATCACCAGCGAGCCGCCGACCACGAAGTCGCCGAACGCGTGGATCACCTTGCCGGCGTCGCCGTCGCGCAGCACCAACCGGGTGGCGCTGATGTTCAGAGCCAGCCGGAAGAGCGTCATCACCAGCAGCAGCGCCGGGAAGACCGAGAAGTCGAGGGGCCGCTGGACGAACATCGAGATCAGCAGGATCAGCAGGGCGCCGGTGATGTTCGTGGCGATGAGCAGGTCGAGCAGGAAGGTCGGCAGCGGCACGACCATCATCACGATGATGCCGATGACCCCGACGGGCACGGCCAGCTTGCTGAGGTTCCGTTTCTCCACAGCCTCCTCCCCTCACGACGATGGTCTCGCGAAAGTGGCCGTGATGTGCGGAAACTTCACTTATGCGGCGGCTGGGGTGGGATTCGGGTTGCGGTGCACCCCGGCTGCCGAACCCTTTGTCTTCAGGCTCATCACGAACGCCAGCACCTTGGCGACCGCGCCGTAGAAGTCGGCGGGGATCTCCATGCCCACCTCCACGCTCTTCTCCAGCGCCCGGGCCAGCGCCACGTCCTGCACCATCGGGATCCGGTGCTCGGTCGCCAGATCCCGGATCTTCGACGCGATCGCGCCCTGGCCCTTGGCGATCACCCGCGGCGCACCCTTGTCCGGCTCGTATCGCAGCGCCACCGCGACGTGCGTGGGGTTGACCAGCACCACGTCGGCGGTCGGCACGTCGGCCATCTGCCGGTTGCGAGCCATCGCCATCTGCCGGGCCCGGATCTGACCCTTGACGTGCGGATCGCCCTCGGTGTTCTTGTTCTCCTGTTTGACCTCTTCCTTGGTCATCCGGAGCTGTTTGTTGGTGCGCCGCCGCACCACGAAGTAGTCCGCCGCGGCCATCACGATGCCGGCCACCGACGCGGCCCGGATCAGCGATAGCACCGCCGTGTTGATCACCGACAGCAGCGAGCCCAGCTGCAGCCGCCCGGTCGTCATCAGCAGCGGCACGATGTCCTTCATCGTCATGTAGAGCACGCCCGCCAGCACGCCGGTCTTGATGAGCGCCTTCGCGCCCTCCCACAGCGACTGCGGCCCGAACATCTTCTTGATGCCGGGCAGCGGGTTCAGGCGGCTGAACTTCGGGATGAACAGCTTGGTGGCGACCCGGATGCCGCCCTGCGCGCCGGCCGCGGCGATGCCGACCGCCATCATGGTCAGCGCCAGCGGCAGCACCGCCCAGGCGGCGCTCATCAGCCCGTCCTTCAAGATGCCCAGGGCGATCGACGGGACGGCGTCGGCGATCACGACAGGGATCTTGG
>NZ_JBFAZH010000325.1:0-7113 GCF_040681735.1 Actinoplanes sp. NPDC051633
GCCACGATGCCGCCGTCGGCGGTGGAGGCGAGCGACCGGGCGGGAGTGCCGCACCGGGACGGCCCCACCTCGGTCTGGCGCTTGAGGTCGGCATCGAAGTGGATGGTCGCGCCGCGGCCGCTGCCCACGAAGACGTCCCCGCGGCGGTCGGTCGCGATTGCGAATGCCTGCACGCCGCCCGCAAGCTTCGCCGACGCCACCGTTCTACCGGTCGCCGCGTCGTAGGCAGTCACTGCAGGCGTTAGGCACGTCGCGTAAAGCCGGGAACCGGTGCCGTCGTAGGCGAGGCGGACGCCCCCGCACGCTCCGGGAATGACCCGTTCAGCGCCGGTGGCCAGTGATCGAACGACGATGCGATCACTGCTGCCCAGCGCGACGTCGCCGGTCGGCGAAAGCGCCACAGCCACGACTTCCCGGGCCGAGGTACGTACGGTCCGTACAGCCGACGGATGGGCCGGGTCGAGCCGGATGAGCCGGCCGTCGCGCGAGGCAGCGACCATGGTTCCGCCGCGGCCGGGCCCAGCGATGGCGGTGAAGGAGCGGTCCGGGTCCGAGACGACCACCGTGCCGGCCCGCCACTTCCATCCGACGACGCGGTTGGCGCCAGCGATGGCCCACACCCGGTCGCCCGACGCCGACCACGCCAGCGCACGGACTGCGCCGGTGGACCCGGCGAGCTCGGCCAACCGCACGCCGGTAGTGGCGTCGACAAGCACGACCTCGGCCCCGGCCGCGACGGCGAGCGTGCGCGTGTCCGGGCTGAACGAAAGTACGCCGCCGCTCGCGCCCGGCACAGCGATGGCGCGAAGCACTTTACCAGTGGCTGCGGCGCGTATCCGGACCGTCCGGTCGTTGGGGGATCGGACCGCTACGCGTGTGCCGTCGACGCTCATCGCAGCTGCGGCGGCGCCCCGCACGGTCGGCGATCGCATCGCCGGCCCTGCGGCGGCACGCCGCCTGCCGCTGGCGCCGTGACGGCTACCGCGGCTGTCCACAACGGTCACATCGTCGGGCACTACCAGCGACGGGAATCCCTTCAATGTCGCCCCCGCAACCGTGAAGGAGCGGTCGGGCAGCGGAGTGGTTAGGGCGTCGGTCATGGCGATCCAGTCGAGGTATCCCGTCTTACCGTCGGCGAAGCGGTTGCGCTGCTCGGCGAGCACCTCGTAGGGGTCACGTCCGTAGTCCTCCTCGTTCGGCACGAAGTCCGACAGGCTGGTGTCCGCTGCGGTGAACTGGGCGTTGGCGTAGCCGCGAGTTAGGACGGCTAGCCCACCGCTGAACAGCGCGAGTACGCCGAGGACGGCGAGTGGCCAGGCGATCCAGCGGCGGCGGCTCCGCCGTCGCCGGCTCAGGCGGATGAAGTCGCGGGCGTCGGGAGTGAGCGGAGGCGTGCCGCGGCGTACCAGCGCCTGCGCCTGCTTGAGCAGTCCGCCTGAGATCAACGCCTGATTCGCCCGGCCGCCCCGCTGCCACCCCGACGCCCGCACGCTGACCTCGGTGTGGGTGCGGACCTCCGGCGCCAGTCCGCGATAGGCGATCACGATGCGTTCTGCCGTGGCCTCCGGCGGCATCGCGTAGGGGTCGGCGGCCAGGATGGACTTGTGGGCGTCCTCGGCGGCCCGGTGCTCCAGCCCGCACGCCGTCGAGGCACGCCAGCTCGGCGAGTCGCAAACGACGAAAAGTGCCGCCTCCTCGATGCCGGCGGTCACCTCCTCGAACCACGGCACGGAGACCGGGATATCACGACGGTCAATCCAGATCGGCACGCCGTGCCGGGTCAGCACGGCGGCGATCTGCTCGACCACGTCGAGGTCGCGCCGAGAGTATGAGATGAACACGGTGTGCACGACTCAACCCGCTTCCGGTTGGGGCGACTTCTCGCACACCCGCAGGCCAAGTCGGCGCCGTGTCCCGTCGGTGATCCCAGTCAGGTTCTCTTCGGCGACGCACCCGGACAGGCGGGCCCGCAGCGCGGCTAGCAGCGGGCCGTCGCTGCCGCAACCGGCGCACGACTGCGGGTTCCACCAAATGCCGCCGGAGGTTCGCACCATTAGCCGGGCGGGATCAGCCGACCAACCGAGCGCCGTCACCGGGCGGCCGTCGGGCGCCTGCCAGCGCCGCACAACGGCACGGTCGTCGACGTCTATCTCGGCTACTTCACCGCGGCTTGATCCGACGAGGGCGGAGGTGCCGTCCTTGCTGAGGTTGACCGTTGAGACGGCACCCAGCGCGGCGCGGACCCGGTAGGGTTGCGCGTCCGGGCGGGTGAGTACGACCGTGCCGTCGGCGGTTCCCTTGATCGCGGTCCTGTCCACTGAGGCCTGAGCCTTCGTCCCAAGACCGGCGAGTGTGCCCGGCTGGCCGATCGGGGCCAGGCTGCTGGCGGACCAGATCATCACCCCGAAGCCGTTGGAGATGAGAACGGTACGCCCGTCGTCTGAGGCCTTCACGAATGAGACCATGGGCGGCGCCTGGATGAACGGCCCCTCGGCGATCTCGGTGCGGCCGTCGAGCACCCGCGTGCCGTACTGATGGCTGCTGTAGATCACCTGAATCCGGGGCAGCACGGCCAGGGCGGTTCCTTCGCCTATCACTGCGCCGGTTGAGTGCAGCGGCTTGGTCTTTGTGCCCACGTACAGGGTGCGGTCATCGCCTTGGACAGCGATCGTGCTCCCTTCCGCGCCGACCGCTCCTGCCGACGTCGTGAGGTCGTCCGGTAGAGGGATCCGCGCCTGCGACACGACCCGGCGGCTCGTGGTGTCCACCAGCGCGACCCGGCCAGCTGCGGTCACAACCACGGCGCGGGAGGTCGCGCCTCCGGCGGTGCGCCGCACGTCAAGGACTGCCTGGTATCGTCCGACGATTCTGCGTGTGTGCGGCGCGCTCAGACCTATTGACGCCACAGCACCGTCCGTCGTCGCCACCATGACCACCTTCGCGGCCGGAATGACCGCCAGTCTGGTCACCTCCGACGGCAACGAGACGGTGTCGCGGCGCCACGGCCGCACGGTGATCAGTTGCAGGCTTTTCTCCGACCCGGCCGCGATTGTCGAGGCATCCGGTGTGGTGTCGAGCACGGTAGGGATTGCGGTGAGCTGGCGGCGCCAGCGCACCGAGCCGTCCTCGGAGTTCCACCGCGTGAGCGAGCCACGACCGTCAAGCGTCAGCACACCGCCGGCGACTGGAACGGCATCGGTGAAGGGGGCATCGTGGCCGGCACCAATAAAGCTGCTGGGCCAGGAGCGGTCGAGCATGCTGCGCAACGTGCGGCGTGCCGCCACTCGCTGCTCGTCATTGCCCTGGACGATCAACGCACCGGCCAATTGACCGGCCCAGTCCGGGCGATCGGCCGAGATCTTGGGGATCGAGCTGGCCAGCCAGACGAGCCGGTTGTCGGCTGAGGAACGGTGCAGCGTTACCCAGGCGAAGACGATCGTCGACGCGGCGGCCAGCACCAGCGTCATACCGAGCGCCCAGACCTTGCGGGCTCCGCCGCGTCGCCAGTGGGCCTGCGCGGTTGAGGCGAGCACATACTCGCGGGTTAGGCGGCTCGGGCGGGCCAGTCCGTCGCCGGTAGCGGCCTCAACGTGGTCGGCGGCCTCCTCGGCATTGCGGTGGTCAGTGATCAGCAATGCTGGGTCTCGGTTGGCGGCCGCCCACGCGCGTGCCTGCCCGGTCAGCGACCGGTGCAGCCGGTAGCGGCCCGGATCGGCGGTGACGGCAGCGAAGACGTCGGCGAGTGTGCGGGCCGAGCCCGGGCCGTACCACTTAATCCAGTTCACATCGGCGACGGCCAGGGGTGCGGCGGTCGCGTCGACGTCCTCGGCCTGCACGGGAATGACCCGCACTCCGGCAGAGTCGAGGCTCGCCACCTTGGATTGCCAGGCCGGGTCGGCCAGTGCGGCACGCGTCAGCACCACGACCGCTGGGACGTCCGGATCGTCAGCGGCCGGTTTTCGAGACACGGCCAGTCCGAGCGTCTGGAGGCCGCTTGCGAGATCGGCGACGATCTGCTCGTCCGTGCCGGCGTTGATTAGGACCACCCTCAGGCGGCTGTGACCATCCAAGGGCCCTGGCTCGGCGGTGGGCGTGGTCGACTCGTCGGTTTGGCTTGAGGCGAATGCCAGCGCGTCGTGCAGGGCCCGGATGTAAGCCCAGACGGTTCGTTCAGTGGCAGCCCACGCGTGCCAGCCTCGGCCGGGAATGTGAACGACGACGAGCGTACCGCTGGATACCGGAAACTCACCAAGCTCATCGAACGGGGCGATTCCGGCCATCGCCGTCCGCCACCGAGTCAGCTGGGCAAACACCTGCTCGGGCGGCCAAGGCGGCAGCACCACGGCGATCGGGCGGTCGCGGTGGGAGACCACCAAGTTCCCGAAGGCCTCGACTGCCGCTGGGTCGCCGATGAACGGACCGGCTGTGATCACCAGGGCGTACGCCCAGGCTTGCCCAGTGGTGGCGTGCCCGATCGGCACGCGCCGTAGACCCACTGGTGGGCTCACCGGCGCTCGCGCGTCGACGGCCACGACCGGTCGGTGCATCGCCGCTTGCACTTCGACGAACTCGTCGAAGGGCGTGCGGCGCAGCGGCGTCCGCAGCGAACGGAGCCGAGCCGGCGCGCCTTGTCGCACGAGCGGCGGTGCGGCGATCTTATTGCGGGCGTCGTCGAAGCCCTGGACGTAGGCGAGCGGAGGTCCCGGCCGATCGGCCAGCCGCTGCCACGCCTGCCGGGTTAGCCGGCGCCGCAACCACCACGCCAGCAGCCAGACCGGCCCGGCTAGCAGCAAGAAGAACGCGCCAAATAGGTCGACCAGCGGCTGCGGCAGCGCCTTGACCTGCGCACCGCCGAAGCCAGGGCGGCGCACACCACGATGATCGCGACCAGCACATAGGACAGAAGCGACAGGCCTCGATTGAGCCAACGTCCAGCTCCGGTCGCCTTTGGCCAGACGAATCGGGGATACGGATCTCGCGAGCGGGCGAGCAGGACGATCCCTGCGCTGGCCGGCAGCGAGAGCACGAGTGGGCCGCCGATGTCACCGGTCGACACGGTGCCGTCGATCATGCTGGGAAGCAGCGTGATCGTATCCACGGCTAGGGGCAGCACGAGGAGGACGCCGAAACGCTGCTGCCGTGCCTGGCGCCGTTGCCGCCGCGCGTCGTCGTCGACCGTGAAGTATCGGCTGCCCGACGTGGTGCTGACCTGGTACAACCGCCTGCGTAGCCGATTGACCGAGGCGGTGAGCCCGATCCCAGTCAGGTTGGCGATTAGCAGGGCGAGTAGGAACGCGGCGAACTGCTGCGACCGGCTGCCGGTGATCTTGCTAGGTCGCTGCGTCATGTTCGCCGCCAGCTCCCGCGAGACCTGCTGATTGAGGCGGAGGCAGGGAGTGCGTGATTGCCCAGGGCACCGGGTCTGCACCTCGATGATGAACCGGCCGGCCATC
This sequence comes from Actinoplanes sp. NPDC051633, assembly GCF_040681735.1. Lineage (NCBI taxonomy): Bacteria > Bacillati > Actinomycetota > Actinomycetes > Micromonosporales > Micromonosporaceae > Actinoplanes > Actinoplanes sp. NPDC051633. The sequence goes on from NZ_JBFAZH010000325.1 coordinate 5,454, forward strand.
CACTGGCGAAGGTACACCGAGTCGGCGGCAGACACTATCTCCTCGTCGCCGTCAAACACCGGCGCAAGTGCCTGCAAACCCTCCGGTGATGCGGACTTCGCATCTTCCAGGGCGGCGAGCCACACGCTCTCGTCCCGGGACGAGCAGGCCCACCACACGACCGCGATGGCTCGGCCCGATACGGCGTCCTTCCAGGACCGCTGCTGGCCGGGACACCTCTGCCGGCCACTCAGCGAGCGGGTACCCGGGTCAGCGGGCGGATTGGTCCGCCACGAGCCGGCGATGCTGTCCGGCGCCCAGGTGCCCAGCACCGCCGGCGCCGAATCGTCGGCGTATGCAGGCGGCGCCGACGGTCCAAAAACGGCGAGTATCGCGGTGACCAGGCACATCGCGACGCTGACGAGGCGGTTCGGCCGTAACGATCCTTGCATTCCATCTTCCTAGTGGAAGGCACCGCTGCGTCGGAATCCCCGAGCGGATGACCCGGATGGCCCTGCCGCCTCCAGATTGATCCGTTCGGTCATTGCTGTCCGGCTCCCAAGTGGTGTGGGGCATGGAGGGCAAATGCTCGTTCAGAGTTCTCGACTCCGAATGTGAACACGAATCATGACATGGAAGCGACGGACTCACCTCCTCGCCCGTGGGGAGGCGCGGCGAACTCCTCGCGTTCGGTGCGGGGAGCAGTACAGTTCAAGACCGCGTCGCAACAGGTAAGGTGCCCGCTATGGGCATGCCGAGCCAGGTGGCCACTAGGTCGTCGGTCTCGGCCATCCACGGCGATGAGGGTGGCGGAGGTGTTGGGCGATCGGCCGGTCGTGGATGCGGGACCTGGCCGCGGCCAGCACAGTCGACTCTGGTCCGGGGCAGATTGATCAGAAGCAGGGGTAGGCTTCGTCGATATATCGTTCGCGTTAGTCGAGCAGCCCGGGGCAGATGTCGGCCTCTGTGAACTGACTGGCTGGGCGAGGTGCATCTCGGTCCGGACACCGCGGCTCTTGACCCTCGCATATTTCTGCGAACGTTGGCTTGCAGGGGCTGTCGCCTGAAAGTCTAGGCGGGACTGATTAGGTCAAGTAAAGTGGGACCACTGTGGTCAGTAAGCGTGATGGAGCGAACATATGGCGAGTTCTGAAGACCGCAATAACCAACACACTGACGGAGAACGCCGGACTGATCGTCCGTTTAACGAATCCGAGCGAGGGCAGAAAATCGACCCTGCGGGTGCGAAGTCCGTTCCGCCGCCGGCGAAGGGCATGCCTCCGCCGCCCCCGCCGTCGTCTGGAGGCGACTCGGACGGTTAGGCACGGACGATGATTCCGTCGACTTTGTGGGGCCTGCTGCTCTTTGTGGCGCTGCTGGCACCCGGGCTCGCCCACGTCTTGCGTCATGAACGAATCGTGCCGACTGGCCCACGATCCGCACTGCGCGAGACTTTGCGGGTCGTCTTCATCAGTGTGCTGTGCCTCGTCACAACCGGCCTTTTGCTCACGTTGGTGCGTGCACTTATTCCTGATCACACTCCTAATGTCCGAGGTTTAGTACGGGCGCCAGTGGAGTTCGCGAGACAGCACCACGTCCATTTGGCCTGGTGGGCCTTCGGCTGCTTCGCCTTTGCCACGGCGCTGGGATTCTTCGCGTCGGATCCGCGACTGGTTCGGGG
>NZ_JBFAZH010000326.1:0-7107 GCF_040681735.1 Actinoplanes sp. NPDC051633
TTCGCCACCCGCTGTCGGGTGTGGTGGGCGGGGGCGGCTGGGGGGCGGGCGGGGGGGGGGCCCTTGGGCGCGGGGTCGAGGCCCTTGCCCCTCCCCCGCCCCGCGGCCCGCTCGGCCGGCGGGACGCGGAGCCGCTGGGCCCGGTCGACCCCGCTCGCGAAGGGGAACAGCAGCGGGTGTGAGCGCCACGACGAGTACGCACCGGGCGTACCCGGCTGGATCACGTCGGCCGGGAACCACACCGCCCATCCCTCGGCGGCGACGGTCTCGTGTGAGTCGATCGACACGACCTGGCCGGGCCCGATGACGAACAGATCCCCGTCGGCGACCGCCCAGGGCCGGCCGTCGATCACCATCGTGTCGTCGGCCCGGTGCGCGTAGAAGAGGGTGAGGAACTCGTGCGCGTGGGCGCCGATCTCGCTCGGGCCGGGCGCCGGCAGCGCGGTGGCCGCGATCGACGGGAGACCGGGCAGGTGGGAGAACGCGACAACCGGCACACCATCCGAAGATCGTCCTATCACGTGCCCGGATCGACTCTTGGCCGTTGCTGTGTCCCGCATGAGGCTCAGAGTATGACCGAAATTCGTCGCACGGATTATCTACCCGCCATGGGCAAGCATTGGCTGCTGCCCCTCTACGATCCGTTCACCCGGCTCTGGGGCGTCCGCCGGGTCCACGAACAACTTCTCGGACACGCCGACATCCGCGGTGGCCTGCGCGTGCTGGAGATCGGCTGCGGCACCGGGAACCTGCTGACCGCCCTGGGCCGCCGCACGCCGGACGTGGACGCGCTGGGCATCGACCCCGATCCTCGCGCGCTCCGCATCGCCCGCCGCAAAGCGGCCAGCCGCAACCTGCCCGTCCGTTACGAGCAAGCATTCGCCGGCGACCTGCCGCTGCCCGACGACACGTTCGACCGGGTGCTGTCGTCGTTCATGCTGCACCACCTCGACGAGGAGGAGCGGATGCGGGCGTTGCGGGAGGTCCGGCGGGTGCTGCGGCCCGGCGGGCAACTGCACGTGGTCGACGCCGACGCCTCCGCACCCGGTGGCCACCGCAAGCATCCCCACCTGGCGCACAGCACTCCCGACCGGGTGCTCGCCGACCTGCGTGCGGCCGGGCTGACCGGCGCCGCCGAGACCGGCCGCGGGACGGGCCGATTCGGTGCCGTAGCGTTCTACCGTGCGGAGAAGTGACCTACACGGTGACGCGGTCCGGCTGCTGACCGGCTGGGCGGCCACATCGGCGGAGGCCGACGAGGCGCGGCGGCGGACGCTCGGGCTGCTCGGCGACGGGCCGGCGGCGATGACCCGGGCACACCAGCCGGGGCACGTGACGGCCAGCACGATGATCGCCGGCGCCGACGGGCGGCTGCTGCTCTGCCTGCACGGCCGCCTCAACATGTGGATGCAGGTGGGCGGCCACTGCGAGGACGGCGATGGCAGCCTGGCCGGAGCCGCGCTGCGGGAGGCCACCGAGGAGTCGGGGATCGCCGGCCTGACCCTCGACCCGGACCCGATCGATCTGCACATCCACCGGACGCCGTGCGGCTTTCACTTCGACGTGCGGTTCCTGGCGACGGCACCGGCCGGCGCGGCCGAGCAGGTGAGCGAGGAGTCACACGCGCTGGGCTGGTTCGCCCCGGACGCGCTGCCCACTCCCCTGGCCGACGGCGTGGTCGGCCAGGTGGAGGCGGCCCTGAAGCGGCTGGCTCAGATGTAGCCCAGCTCGCCGAGCTCCTTGAGCTCGTCGACGATGTGCTTGACCTCCTGGGCCCGGTCGCGCGGGCAGACCAGCACCGCGTCGGGCGTGTCCACGATGATCAGATCGCGGACACCCAGGGCGGCGATCAGGCGCCCCGAGTTCGGCACCACCACGAGGCCCTCGGTCTCGCGCAGCAGTACCCCCGGCTTGGCCATCGAGTCGCGGCCGACCACCACGTTGCCGGCCGCGTCCGCCGCGAGCACCTCGCCCAGGGTGTGGAAGTCGCCGACGTCGTTCCAGCCGAAGTCGCCCGGCACCGAGCCGACCCGGCCCACCGCCGCCGCGCCCTCCATCACCGCGTAGTCCACCGAGATCCGGGGCAGTGTCGGCCAGACCTCGCCGATGACCTCCTCGCGGCCCGGCGAGTCCCAGGCCTGCGCGATCCGGGCGATGCCCGCGTGCAGCTGCGGCTGCTGGCGGGCCAGCTCGGTGAGGAAGACGTCGACCCGCCAGACGAACATGCCGGCGTTCCACAGGTAGTTGCCCGACTTGACGTAGCTCTCGGCCACGTCGTACGACGGCTTCTCCTTGAACTCCTCGACCGACAGCACCGGCCCGTCGCCGATCACGCCGCCGCACTGCAGATAGCCGTAGCCGGTCTCCGGGCGGGTCGGCGTGATGCCGAGGGTCATCAGCAGGCCCTGCCGAGCGCCGATCATCGCCCGGCGGAGCACCTCGATGAACTCGCCGGTGTCCGCGATCAGGTGGTCGGAGGCGAACGAACCCATGATCGCCTCGGGGTTACGCCGCGCGATCACGGCGGCGGCCAGGGTGATCGCCGCGCAGGAGTCCCGGGGCGACGGCTCGACCAGGATGTTCTCCACCGGCACGCCGGCCAGCTGCCGGGACACCGCCGCGGCGTGCGCGACGCCGGTGACCACGTACACGCTGTCCGGAGTGACCAGCGGGGCCAGACGGTCCACCGTGGCCTGCAGCAGCGACGCCTCGGTGCCGGTCAGCGGGTGCAGAAACTTGGGGTGACCGGCGCGTGACAGCGGCCAGAGTCGGGTCCCGCTGCCACCTGCGGGGATAACGGCGAAGAGGCCGCCCGTTTCGTCAGTCATGCGCACCGAGTGTAACGAGCCAGGTCACGCCTGACTGGCCGACACTCGAGTCCACGTGTTGGCGTGTACCTCGGCGCTGGAGGCCCAGGTGAACTCCTTCGCCCGGTCGAAGCCCGCCTTCGCCAGCGTGACCCGGCGCTGCTCGTCGTGCAGCAGGTCGGCCAGGTCGGTGGCGATCCGGTCGGGGTCCTCCGTCGTGTACGCCACCGCGTCGCCGCCGACCTCGGGCAGGGACAGGCGGGGAGTGGTCAGCACCGGGGTCGCGCAGGCCATCGCCTCGAGGATCGGCAGGCCGAAGCCCTCACCGAAGGACGGGTAGCAGGCCACCAGCGCGCCGCCGAGGAAGCCGGGGAGGTCCGCGTACCGCAGATAGCCCGGGCGCAGCAGCCGCAGGTGGGACGGCACCTCGGCCACGGCACGGTCGATGTCGTCGTCGTGACCCTGACCGCCGGCCAGCACCAGGACGGGCGGATCCGGCCAGTCGGCCACCGCGCGGGCCCAGCCGCGGATCAGGTTGGGGACGTTCTTGCGCGGCTCCTTGGCGCCGAGGAACGCGACATAGCCGGTGTCGCCCAGCCCGAGCCGGGCACGCACTCGCGCCTTCTCCTCCTCGGTCGGCGCGTGGAACGCCACCGGATCGACCCCGTGGTACGCCACGTCGATGCGCGTCGGGTCGGCGTCCAGCAGGCGGATCAGCTCGTCGCGGGTCGCCTTGCTGGGGACGATCACCCGGGCGGCGCGGCGCAGCGACGTCTTGATCGCGCTGCGGAAGAACGTCCGCTTGGTGTTGTCGTAGTGCTCCGGCTCGGTGAAGAACGTCGCGTCGTGCACGGTGACGGTGACCGGGCAGCCGGCCCGCAGCGGGCACGTGTAGAACGGCGAGTGCAGCACCTTGGCGCCGACCTGCTGGGCCAGCAGCGGCAGGCCGGTCTGCTCCCAGGCCAGGCGCGCCGGGCGGTGCGAGACCGCCGCGGGGCCGGCGATCACCTCCGCCTCGGTGAGCATCCGGGCGTAACGCTCCGCATCCGTCCGCTGTGCCACCACGGCCAGATCGACCCGCTCGGGGCCCAGCTTGCCGAGGGCGCCGAGGAGACCGTCGACGTATCTGCCCACGCCTCCTCGGTCGGCGGGAACGCTGGTGGCGTCGACGAGCACTCGCGGGGGACGAGTGGCGGTCACGAGGCAACTCCCAAACTTGTCGGCCAGATCACTCGCAAGCGTACGCCCGAAATGCATCGCGGCGATGACCACGACACCGCGTCGCTTGCCACCGTGTGGCATGGCGACCTACTCAATCTTCAGCGCGTCCATGACCGGTCACCGAGCGTCACGCTCTATCGTCGGTGTCGATGACCGAGACCGTCACGGCCGCGTTCGCCGCCGCCGTCCGCCGCGACCCGGCGGCCCCCCTGCTCACCTACTACGACGACGCCTCCGGTGAACGCACCGAGCTGTCCGGCGCCACCCTGGACAACTGGGTTTCGAAGACGGCGAACCTGCTGGTCGACGGCGCGGGACTGGGCGCGGGAGACACCGTCGCCGTGCTGCTGCCGGCGCACTGGCAGACCGCCGCCGTGCTGCTCGGCACGGTGACCGCCGGGCTGGCCGCCGATCTCGGGCCGGACCCGCGGCCGGTCGAGGTGATGTTCACCTGGCCTGGCCAGGCGGACCGTGCCCGACAGTGGTCAGCCGGTGACCGATACGTGACCGGGTTGCTGCCGTTCGCCATGCCCCTGCGTGAGGTGCCGGCCGGCTTTGTCGACTATCCGACTGAGGTACGCAACTACGGCGACCATTTTCGCCCGGTTCAGCCCGTCGAGCCGGACGATGTCGCCTTCGCCGGGCCGTTCGAGCTGAGCCATCGCGACGCCATGGAGGAGGCCGGGCAGCGCGCCGCCGAGTTGGGCATCGGCGCCGGCGACCGGGTGCTGATCGACGCCGCGCTGCATCCCGACCCGGTGGACTGGCTGATCGCGCCGCTGGCCGTGGGCGCGAGCGTCGTGCTCTGCGTCAACCTCGACGCCGCCGCGGTGCAGAAGCGCGTCTCAGCCGAGCGGGTCACCGTCATTTGCGCGAGACCTGGCGAAATCCTCGAACGCCGTGAGCGACTCGGGGTTCGCCAGTGCGCCCTTCGCGGCCGCCGACTCCACGGGTGTCCCGGTCAGGATCCGCTTGACCGGGACCTCCAGCTTCTTGGCCGACAGGGTGCGCGGCACGGCGCGTACCCGATGGATCTGGTCCGGGACGTGCCGCGGCGAGAGCGCGGCACGCAGCTCTCGCCTGATCCGATCGCGCATGCCGTCGTCGAGCTCGGCGTCGTCGGCCAGCACCACGAACAGCAGCAGCTCGTCGGAGCCCTCGTCGAGGTGCACGACCACCGAGTCGAGCACGCCCTCGATGTTCTCGACGACGGAATAGAACTCGGCGGTGCCCAGCCGCACCCCGCCGCGGTTGAGCGTCGCGTCGGAGCGACCGGTGATCACGCAGCTGCCGTCCTCGGCAATGGTGATCCAGTCGCCGTGCCGCCAGACGCCCGGAAAGACGTCGAAGTAGGCCTCGCGGTAACGGGTGCCGTCCGGGTCGTTCCAGAAGCCGACCGGCATGCTGGGCAGCGGCGCGGTGATCACCAGCTCGCCGAGCTCCCCCACCACGGGTACGCCGTCCGGGCCGTACGCCTCGACCTTGGCGCCCAGCGCACGGCAGGCGATCACGCCCTCGGTGACCGGAAGCAGTGGCACCCCGCCGACGAAGCCGGTGCAGACATCGGTGCCGCCGGACAGCGACTGGAGCTGCAGGTCCTTGCCGACGTGCTCGTACACCCAGTCGAAGCCCTCGGGCGGCAGCGGCGCACCGGTCGACCCGAGGCCGCGGATCCGGTTCCGCGGCGGTTCGACGCCCGCCTTGCGGCACGCCATGAGGAACGGCGCCGACGTGCCGAAATAGGTGATGTCCGCGTCGGCCGCCAGCTGCCACAGGTAGGTCAGATCCGGGAAGCCGGGGTTGCCGTCGAACATCACGATCGACGCGCCCACCGCCGGCGCGCTGACCAGGAAGTTCCACATCATCCAGCCGGTGGTGGTGAACCAGAAGAAGCGGTCGCCGGGGCCGAGGTCGTGGTGCAGGGCGAGCATCTTGACGTGCTCGAGCAGGATGCCGCCGTGGCCGTGCACGATCGGTTTGGGCAGGCCGGTGGTGCCCGAGCTGTAGAGCACGTAGAGCGGGTGGTCGAACGGCAGCGGCTCGAACTCGAGCTCGTCGTCCCCGCCCAGGTCGTCGTAGGTGCCGCCGCCCTCCAGGTAGCCGATCGTCACGACGCTCTCCACGGACGGCAGCGCGTCCCGGATCGCCTGCACCTCCTGGCGGCGATCGATGATCTTGTCGCCGTACCGGTAGCCGTCCACCGCCACCAGCACCTTCGGCTCGATCTGCTGCCAGCGGTCGGTGACGGACCTGGTGCCGAACTCCGGCGCGCACGACGAGAAGATCGCGCCCAGGGCGGCGGTCGCCAGCATGGTCACGTAGGTCTCGGGAATGTTCGGGGCATAGGCCGCGACCCGGTCCCCCTTGGCGACACCGAGGGCCTTCAGCCCGGCGCGGACGCGGCGGACCTCCGCGCGCAGCTGCCGGGCGGTCAATGTGGTCGCGCTTCGGGTCTGCGAGTACGCGTGCACGACCGGCTCGTCGTCGCCGATGCCCGGCATGCGCAGGACGTGCTCGGCGTAGTTGAGGGTCGCGCCGGGAAACCAGATCGCGCCCGGCATGGTCCGCTTCGGCAGCGTGGCGACGGGGTCGGTGTGCGCGATCACCTCGAAGTAGTCCCAGATGCTCCGCCAGAACCCCTCGGGGTCGCGGACAGACCAGGCATATAGGTCGTCGTATCCGGCGAAGTCCAGGTTTCGGGTGTCGCGGAGCCAGGCCATGTAGTGACCGATGCGGGTGGTTTCGCGTACGTCTGCCGGGGGGTTCCACAGCACTGTGCCCGTCATGTAGCTCACCTTAGTGACGACTCGGACGGTTACGGGTCGTTGGGCTGGCCAGGTACCGTGCGGCCTGTGCGCCATGTCAGGTCGATCTTGTATGCCCTCGTGCTCGCCCCGGCGGTATGGGTGCTTTGCGGGGTCGGTTTCACGCAGGAGCTGACCGGCCGTGCGCAGGACTCCGGCGGCGGCCTCGAGACGCTCGCCGCGATCCTGCTGGTGCTGCTGGCCGGCACGGCTTACGCCATCCTGCTGTTCGCGCCGATCTCGCCGGCCGGGCCGGCGTCGGCCGGGCTGGTGTT
>NZ_JBFAZH010000327.1:0-3334 GCF_040681735.1 Actinoplanes sp. NPDC051633
TGCGTGGCGGTGCTGCCGCTGTCGGGCCAGGTGGTCTGCACGCTCATCGCCGCGGCCCTGATCGTTCCCCTGATGATCCTCCGGCGGGCGCAGACGAATCAACGAACCCCGACGCCGATGTCCTGGCGGGACTGGCTCTCCTGCTGGGCCGTGGAGGTGGTCGACGACGTCGAGGTGGCCGGCGGCTGGCTTCGCGGGCAGTACCTCTACCGGCGGCATCCGGCGGTCGACCTCTCCAACGAGGAGATCCTGCGCCGCAACAACGACACCTCCGATCCGGCGGACGTGATCAAGGCGCTGCCGGTCTGGCGCCTGAAGTTCGCGTGCAGCTACGTCTTCCGGCGGCTCGACAAGCAGGACGGCACCACGACGTGGGCGGACCATCGGGCGAAGGCCTTCCGCCTGTACATCGATCCGTCCGTGCTGCCCGAGCTGCAGGACGCGCTGATCGCGGCGGTGACGACGCGCAAGGACGCGTGCCAGTGGTTCCTCGAGCTGGTCGTCGACGGCCCGGAGCTCGACCGGGCGCGGCTCAGATATGCCCGGCGCATCGAGTTCACATTGCTGCGCGACCACGAGCGGGCCTATGACAAGCTCGACCGGCTCACCGGGGAGTCGGAATACCGGCTGGAGATCGCGATCCCGGCGATCGCGGCGGCGTACGCCGTCACGTACACCCTGGACGGGCGATGGTGGTGGGGACTGATCGGCGTCGCGCTCGCAGCGCTGTTCCTCAAGCTGGCCTTCGACCGGCTCAAGAACGTCCGGGAGCTGCTGTCCGAAGGGCTGCACCTCGCGGATCAGGCCGCCTCGGTGCCGGCGGTGATGATCGCCGTGCCGACCATGGTCGAGCTGGCCGCCACCCAGCATCTCAACTACGACAGCGCCCGGTTTTGGTTACTGGGCCTCGGCCGGCGGCCGCTGAAGGGATGGGGCGCCCGGTTGACCTTCGAGTTGCAGAAGCTGCGGCATCTCGACGCGGCCGGCCGGGGCACGGAGCGGTCCGTCGTGGTGAAGCGCCTGATGGTCGCCGACCATCTGCGCTGGCACGGGGACTACGAGCTGGCCGAGCGGTACTACCTCGAGGCGGTCGACTGGCTGGACGGCCGGGGCGGCACGCACGTTGACGCGGTGCGGGCGGACGCGGTGATCTGCCGCGCCCTGCAGGGCCGGCTCGACGAGGCGGTCGAGCTCGTCCGTTCGATGGCGGGCGGAGGTGCGGAACTGGAAACCGTCGAGGCGGCCCTGAACAGGGATCTCGAGGAGCGGGTCGAGCAGGAGGTCGACACGGCCGCCACGCGGGCCGCGCTCGACCTGGTGAGACAACGGCGCTCGTCCTGACGCCCGCGGCGCGCCCGCTGTTCAGGGTCGCCCGATCAGGTGGTCCTCGCTCGGGCCTTTCCCACTTCGCCGCCCGCTGAGCTTCTCACCAGTGCAGGTGCTGAAGAATCAAGTCGGAGGACGGTGGCAATGAGTGTGACCAGTGGCGAAAAGGCCGCTACGCCGGTGCATCAGGCAGTGGCCTGCGACGGCGGACACGGCGCCTCCGCAGTCAACACGCGGGCCCTGGTGATCGGGTTCATGGCGGCGGTGTGCGGCGTCACCGTGGCCGCCGTCCTGGCCTTGCTGGCCGCGCTCGTGGCGGCGTTGCTGCACGTGGAAGCCGTCGGCATCTTCACGATCGGCGGCAGCACCTTCGGCGGCAGCCTCACGGTGGAGATCGGGTTGGCCGGCCTGTACGCGGTGTTGCGGCGCAAGGCCTCGTAGCTGTCCGATGTCCGGTCCGGCCGCCCACTCACTCTTCCGGTGGACACCTTTCTCATCGGACCGGTCCACGACCCTCTACCTTCTGACAGCACGTCAGCGACGACGCGATCGGAGATGCCTGTGGCCCAAGCGGAACAGGGCCTGGCCCGTGTGGCGTCTGAGCCATGCGATCAAGTGGCGCCCGCTGCGTCGGCCGGACTGCCGGCCGACTCGGTGTTCGACCCGTTCTTCGAAGAGATGTACCCGGAGTTGCTGAGGATCGGCCTGGTCTACTGCAGAAACTGGCACGACGTGGACGATGGCGTGGCAACCATCCTGGCGGAGGTCCGGCTCCGCTGGTTCACGATCAACAATCATCGGGCGTACGCGAGAGTCGCCCTCATCCGGTTCGTGAAAAGGCTGCAGAAAAGCTCTCCGGAGCGGCTGACCGACTACGGCGCCCACGAAGAGCTCCCACAGTTCGCCGAAGTCAGCGCCGACCTGGGCGACTACGAGGGTCGGCAGTGGGTCGACCAGAAGCTGGCCGTCCTGCCGACTGTTCAACGCACGGTCATGCAGCTCTACGTCGACGGGTGGACCTTCGCGGAGATCGCCGAGCAGATCGGCAGTTCCGCGCCGACGGTGCGACGCAACATCTCGTACGCGAGAGAAAGACTCGAAAAAGATCTAGAAGCGTACAGACCGCGAACGTCCGACTCCGTGACCACCAGGAAGGAGGCCGGGTGAGCGTCAACGATGACTTCCAGCAGGGTGCGAGCGAGCGTTCCGACGTGCCCGCCCTGCCACTCCTCGCCATGTTCGAGTCGATTGACCAGATGGTCGAAGCCCACCTCGCGAACGGCGGACTGGAGAGACGGCGCGAGCAGGTCAAGGCCGCTTCTGGCGGCAGCGCGATCCTCGACTCGCCGGTCTCTTTTGACAGCGCTCCGGCGGCGAGCCGACCAGCGTTGTCGTTGATCAGTGCGGATGCGGACCCGGGTTCGCAGCCTGAAGCCACGCGGACCGCGACGCATCGGCGGCTCGTGACCGCGTCGGCGCCGGGAACTGCGTCGGGGAGGATCGACGACGAGGAGGCCGAATTCCAGCGGGCCGCCAACGTCGTGTTCATGACCAGAGCGCAGGCGGACCGAGGTCGTTCCGCCGCTCGGTACGCACCCGACAGCGCGACTGCTCATGGTGTAGCGCCGCAGCGCATCCCTGATCAGGACTCCGGAGCCGCGAAACCCGGCATGCTGAACCCGCCGGCCCCCGACGTCGTGGACGCCACGGACACCACGGACACCACGGACACCACGGACACCACGGACGCGGCGGCCGAGGTGTGGGCGCTGGTCGAGCGCGCTCAGGCGGGCGAGTCCGCCGCCTTCGGCCTGATCTGCGACCGGTACGTGGACACCGTCTTCCGCTTTGCCTACTTCCGGGTCGGCAACCGCCAGCTCGCCGAGGACCTGACCTCGGACACCTTCCTGCGCGCCCTCAAGCGGATCGGCAGCTTCACCTGGCAGGGCCGCGACCTGGGCGCCTGGCTGGTCACCATCGCCCGCAACCTGGTCGCCGACCACTTCAA
>NZ_JBFAZH010000327.1:3433-7097 GCF_040681735.1 Actinoplanes sp. NPDC051633
CGCCCTCAAGCGGATCGGCAGCTTCACCTGGCAGGGCCGCGACCTGGGCGCCTGGCTGGTCACCATCGCCCGCAACCTGGTCGCCGACCACTTCAAATCGGGCCGTTACCGCCTCGAGGTCACCACAGGCGACGTGCTGGACGCCGACCGCGAGGACCGGGGCCCCGAGGGCAGCCCGGAGTCGGCGGTGGTCGACCACATCACCAACGTCGCGCTGCTGACCGCGGTCAAACAGCTCAACCCCGAGCAGCAGGAGTGCATCGTGCTGCGCTTCCTGCAGGGCTTCTCGGTCGCCGAGACGGCGCAGACCATGGGAAAGAACGAAGGCGCGATCAAGGCTCTGCAGTATCGGGCGGTCCGAGCGCTCGCCCGGCTGCTGCCGGACGGATTCCAGTGGTGAGCGCGACACTTCACCGATCGTCGATGCCCGTAACCGTAGTCGCCTCCCGACCGTTTGTCCGAGTGCGACCCGCGGTAGCCGAGAAATTCGCCCCGAAGGTCGCCTTCGCCGGTCATGGGGCCGGCGGGACAGTCACGAGCGAGGGGAGGTGCCCGCGGTGAGTTTCGACTTTCTCGACCGGCGGCGCGCCGAGCGCTTCGCGGAGCTACTCGACGAGCCAGGCTCGGCCTTCAGTCAGGTCAGGGGTGGTGGCGGGGCTGCCGACGGCGGCCGTCGGCACCACTCGCGTGGTCAGGCCGATGGGGAGCTCGCGGAGCTCGTCGCCATCGGTCACAGTCTCTCCGCGGTCCGTACTTCGGCACATGTGGGGGACGAGTTCCGCACCGGGCTGCGAGCCATGCTCGTGGCCACGGCCGAGCGGGACGGCATCGGGCACGCGGCCGAGACCGGGACGACCGGCGGCCACGCCGCCGTCCGGGAGCCGCGCCGCAGTCTGCTCAGCCTGAGCGGCCGCCGGATCCGGGCCCGCGGCGCCATCGTCATCGGCGTCGCCGCCGGTGCCATGGCGGTCTCCGGGATCTCCGCGGCCAGCGAGAACGCGGCGCCCGGCGACGCGCTCTACGGCGTCAAGCGGTCCACCGAGAAGGCCCAGCTCGCGATGGCCGGATCGGACGTCACGCGGGGCCAGCTCTCGCTGGACTTCGCGAAGACCCGGCTGACCGAGGCGGCGGCCCTGCCGCCGGGCGCCGGTGGATTCGCCGGCGTGCTGGACGACATGGACGCGGACACCCGCCAGGGCGTCAAGCTGCTCACCGAGGCGGCCGTCGCGCGGCAGGACAACACGCCGCTGAGCCGCATCGACGCGTTCACCACCGGTCAGCGGCAGACGTTCGCGCCGGTGCTGGACAGTCTCGTCCCGGCCGACCGGACCCGGGCCGAGTCGTCGCTGGCGCTGCTGGACGACGTGACCAAGCGGACCGAGTCGCTGCGCGCCGGGCTTTCCTGCGCCACGGTGACCCGGGCCGGCACCGACTCCCTCGGGCCCTGGCTCAAGGACTGCATCGACGGGCAGGACTCGTCCGGCACGTCCGACGCCACGCCGGGTCACGGTCAGAAGCCGGGCGCCAAGCCCGGCACCGGCAGCACCGGCGACCAAAACCGAAAGGCCGAGCCGGAGAAGACCGACCCGGCCGCGACCGAGCCGGACGTGCAGGAGCCGACCGACGGGGCGACCACGCCGGGCAACGACCGCAAGCGCGTCACGCCGGCCGAGACGCCGGACGACAGGCAGCAGCCGACGCCGGACCGGTCGGTGCCCGCCGACGACGCCGACGAGGACGACGGCCTGCTGGACGGCGTGATCGGCAAACTCTTCGGCTGACGCCGGGGAACTGGGCCAGAAGATGGCGAGGGGCGGTGCCGGGTGTTACCGGGCCCGCCCCTCGACCGCATTCTAGATGCCCGGCTGCGCCGTCGATTGATACCCGTCGACTCTGATGGCAATGCGAGACCCGGGCGCCTCAGTGCCCGAACGGGTCCGGCCGTTTCTCCAGCAGGTCGAGCAGGGTCGCCTGGATCGTCTCGCGGACCTGGTCGGCGAGGTTGTAGACGACCATCGGGTCGTCCGCGTACTCGGTGAGGTGCGCGGTCGGGATCGGCGGGCAGAACTGGATCAGCCACTTGCTCGGCAGCGGCACCAGGCCCAGCGGCCCGAGCCACGGGAAGGTCGGCGTGACCGGGAAATACGGCACCCCGAGCAGCCGGGCCAGCGGCTTGAAGTCGGCCAGCATCGGATAGATCTCCTCGGCGCCGACGATGCCGACCGGGATGATCGGCGTACCCGTCCGCAGCGCCGCCGACACGAACCCGCCGCGACCGAAGCGCTGGAGCTTGTACCGGTCGACATACCTCTTACCCGTGCCCTTGAAGCCCTCGGGGAACACGCCGACCAGCTCGCCGGAGCTCATCAGCCGCTCGGCGTCCGGGTTGCACGCCACGGTGGCGCCGGCCTTGCGCGCCAGCTCGGACATCACCGGCACGCTGAAGACCAGGTCGGCGCCCAGCAGCCGCAGGTGCCGACCGGCCGGGTGCTGGTCGTTCAACGCCACCGAGAGCATCAGCGCGTCCATCGCGAGCACGCCGGAGTGGTTGCCCACCAGCAGGCCCCCGCCGGAGTCCGGCACGTGCTCGATGCCCAGCACCTCGGTGCGGAACCAGTCGCGGTAGAGCCGCCGCAGCAGCGGGAAGAACACCGAGTCGGTGAGGTCGGCGTCGAAGCCGAAGTCGTCCACCTCGTACGCGCCGGCCAGCCGCCGCCGCAGGAACGCGAGGCCCTTGGCGACCCGCTGGTCCCAGATGTCGACGGAGTCGCGCGGGCGGGCGCCGTTGCCGTTCACGCCGACGCCGTCGAGGGTCGGCGGCTCGTACTCGAGGTGCCCCGGCAGCATCTCGCTGCGGAACTCGTCCTGGCTCACGGCAGTTCCCTGCCCGCGGATGCGGCCGCCGATGCGCGCACCGCCCGGATTCCATCGAGAATGGCGCTCTCCGCGGCGGCCAGCCGGTCCACGGTCAGCGAGGCGCCGTTCGCGTGGCCCCGGATGAAGTCGTCGAAGGCCTCGGCGGTGGTCCGCGGGGTGAAGCCGAACTCGTCGACCAGCCGCGAGATGTCGACCACGCGGCCGTGCACGAACCAGTCGATCTGGTCGAGGCCGATCTGGCCGATGCCGACGTTGCGGGCCACCGCGGCGAGCGAGGAGAGCGTCCCCTCCATCAGGGGCAGCGAGATCCGGCCGGCCCGGCGCACCGCCTGGGACAGCACCAGGACCCCGTCGCCGGCCACGTTGAACGTGCCGGGGTGGTCCTCGACGACGGCGCGATGCAGGATCTCGAGCGCGTCGTCGACGTGCACGAACTGCAGCCGGGCGTCCCGGCCCCAGACCGTCGGCACCACCGGCCGGGCGAAGTACCGGGTGAGCGTGGTCTCGGCGGAGGCGCTGATGAACGGCGCGAACCGCAGCACGGTGGCGTCCACCTCGGGACGGCGCCGGCGGAAGCCGCGAACGTAGCCCTCGATGTCGAGGATGTCGCGCGCGAAGGACCCGCGCGGCACCGCGCGGGGCTCGGTGTCCTCGGTGAACACGGCCGGGTCCTTGAAGGACGCGCCGTAGGCCGCCGTGGACGAGCGCACGACCAACTTGCGCAGCGGACCGGCGGCCTGGGCGGCGGCGAGCAGCTGCATCGTGCCGATGACGTTCTGCTCTTTCA
>NZ_JBFAZH010000328.1:0-7080 GCF_040681735.1 Actinoplanes sp. NPDC051633
GACTCGTCCACGTCCTGTCCGTCCGCTACGGAACGGTCCGCCACCTCATGCTCAACAGCGTCACCTGGGACGCCTGTCCCCGCCGGATGGCGGTCGGCGGCGAGGTGGTGCGGGTCGGTTGGTTCGCGAGCGTCGACCCGGGCATCGTGATCGCCACCACCCACGCCGGCGACCAAATCGACCTGCTCGTGATCCCGCCGCAGACCGCGCCCGCAGCGGCCGGAAACGCGATGGCCGCGGCGGCGGACCCAGCCGACGTCAGGCGCGCCACGGCGATTCTCGCCGCGATGCAGACGGCACCGGTCCCCCGGGATGGCGCCGACGAACAACCGGCCTGGGACAACGAAGGCGGCCGCATCGCGAACGGCCCAGTTCTGGCCACCCGCCGAACTCAGGAGACGTGACATGAACGGTCGTGCACCACGGCAGCACGCGGACGGCTCACAACCACCGCCCGGCACAGGAAGCCACCATGGCAACCGCGGTGATCCCGACGGCACGTCCGACGCCGCGGCGCAGCCGCTCCGCCACACCACGAGATTGAGGAGTACGACATGAACGACACCCTGTACGTGGACAAGACCGAGGTCATCGCGCAACTCCGCGCGCGGCAGCTGCACGCCAGAGCGCACTGGGTCGACCGGGAGTTTCCGGGGCTGATCGACGCGGGCAAGAACCATTCGCTGCTGCAGATGCTCGGCATCGACCTGGATGCGGTGACCACCGAAGAGTTGACGTCGCCGAGGTTGCCGGCCGCGAACTGATAGTCACCCGCTCGGCGACTTGTTCGGGTGGCGGCGTCACAGCCGCGCCTTACGTGGCCGCCGGCGGAACCTGCGGCGGGCGAGCGGCGAGGGTGAGTTCTGCGGGAGCCGAGAGAGTCGGGGCGTTGCCGTTGCCCAGCAAGGCGGTGAGCTCGAGGCGGGTGTGCTCGTCGTGGCCGCTCGAGCGCCCGGACGACTTCAATCGGCTGGTGATGAACGTCCTGGCCGGATGCCGTCTCCTGGCGGCGGGCCGGGGCGGCCGTGGCTCGGCAAAGCGCGGCGTAGGAGACGGGCAAGCGATTCTCGCTCGGCCGGCGGAAGTTGAGCGAGTTGATCGGGCGGGGCGAGAAGCTCCTTCTCCACGATGTGCAGCGCGTTTCGACCCTTGGGTGTCAGAGCGACCGTCTTGACCCGGCGGTCGCCCGGGGCCGCCAGACGTTCGGCGTATCCGGCTCGCTCGAGGTCGTCGACCATGGCGGTGACGTAGGAGGGATCGCAGTTCATGGCCTGCGCCAGTTCACGCATGGGTCGCGGCTCGTCGGGATCGATCGCGAGCAGGGCACGCAGGCCGGCTTGCGAAATCTCCAGCTTCGCCGCGACCTCGGTCCAGCGCCATCGCTGATCCAGCACCAGGCCCATCAGCTGCCGCCACACCAGTCGGAGTTCGTCCTCGGGTGCAGGGTCGACGTGCGCCATAGGAGGAAATCATATCGGAACTTGAAGAGTGTGAGTAGTTGACAGTTCTGAACTATTGATGGATCGTAACCGGTGTGATGGCCATCGACATCGGAGCGACCCAATTTCTTCGGAGGTCCCGGGTGGGCCTCCTCACGACGTACCGGCGGAACGGAGAGCCGGTGGCCACGCCGGTCAGCATCGCCATCCGGGCCGGTCGGGCGTACTTCGTGTCATCGGCCACCAGCGGGAAGGCGCGGCGGCTGACGGTCCGAGCCGACGTGACGCTGGCCCCGTGCACGGTCCGGGGCGAGCCGACCGGACCGGCAACCAGCGGCCAGGCCCGCCTCGTGGCAGTAGCCGGGCGCCGGCGCGCCCGCCTGCTGCTGCTATCGGGTGGCTCACTGTTCTGGAGCTTCCTGCTCTACCGGATCCGTGGTCACCGTATGGAGGTCTACGAGATCCGCTTCACCGATTCGGACTCCGACGAACAGGTCAGAGGCGGCCCACCTGGCTCATCGCCGCGATGTTCTTAGGTGTCTATCGTGGACAGATTCCACGATCATCGTGGTACGCAGTGCCCGCAACGGCCGTGGTCGGGGCCGTGACCGCCAACGTCCCGGCGAATCGACGCCGCCGGGAACGTCCGCGTACCCGTGCCTTCGCTCGTTCGAGGCCTCGTGCCTAGCCCTGCCCCTGGCACCGGGACGGGCTCCGCCGGCACGTTCGGTGAGCTGTTGGCGTCGCGCCGGCAGCGCCGATTCGTCGGCCGCACCGCCGAGGTCGAGCTGTTTCGTTCGGCGCTCGACTCGGCGGAACCGCCGTTTCTGGTGTTGCACGTCCACGGGCCACCAGGCGTCGGGAAGACGAGCTTGCTGGACGTCTGCGCCGATCTGGCGACCGGAGCTGGTGCACGTCCGGTGCGGCTGGACGGCCGCGATCTCATCCCCTCGCCGTCGGCCGTGCTCGAGGTGCTGGGTGAGGTTCTCGACGTGCCCGACGGGGACGGTGCCATCGGTGAGCCCTCCGGCGGCGGCCGAGTGGTGATCCTGCTCGACACCTACGAACGGCTGGCGCCGCTGGATGATTGGGTGCGGACGCGGCTGCTGCCGCGCCTACCGGCCACCGTCCTGATTGTGGTCGCGGGACGGGCGCCACCGGCTTCGGCCTGGCGTGCCGATCCAGCTTGGCGAGAGCTGCTGCGGGTCGTGTCGCTGCGAAATCTGAGCCCGGAGGACAGCCGCCGGTACTTGCAAGCCTGCGGTGTGGATCCGGCTCGCCACCACCAGCTCGTCGAGCAGTCACATGGCCACCCCTTGGGCCTGTCGCTGATGGCCGATGTGCTCCTGCGCGGCGGCGAATTGGCGGCCGATCCGCTGACCCCCGATCTGGTGGGAATTCTGCTGCGAAGATTCGTCGAGATCATCCCCGACGGACGGCATCGCCGCGCCTTGGAGGTGTGCGCGCTCGCCAGGTCGACCACCGAGTCGCTGCTGCGGGAGGTGCTCTGGTCGGAGGACACGCACGAGGAGTTCGGGTGGCTACGCGGGCTGTCCTTTGTGGAGCAGGGGGCGGACGGTCTCTTCCCGCACGATCTTGCCCGCGACACGTTGGAGGCCGATCTTCGCTGGCGCGATCCGGACCGCTACCGGGGGGTGCTGCGAGGCATTCGCAGCCACATCAACGTCCGGCTGCGATCGCCACAGGGCCACAATCAGCAGCAGGCGATCGCCGATGCCAAGTACATGTTCCGCCGCCTTCCCGGCGTGCTCTCCCCCGTCGACTGGGACGCCTGGGGCCAGCACGATCCGGAGCCGGCACGGCCTGAGGACCAGGAGGCGATCCTGGACCTTGTTCTGACCGCCGAGGGCGCGGAATCGGCAGCGATCGCGGCGCGATGGTGGGACCGCCAACCCGAGGGCTTCTTCGTGGTCCGGAGCGCGGAGGGCGTACTCGGCGGCTTCCTTGCTCTGGTGAACCTGACCCGTGCATCGGCCGACGACATCGCGGCCGATCCCGGCGCCCAGGCGGCCTGGGCTCATGCCGCTCGGCTGGCGCCGCCCCGACCGACCGAAACGGTCACCCAGTCCCGGTTCGTCGTCGACCGAGACGCCTACCAGGGACCTTCGCCCACCTTCAACGCCACGCCGATGCTGACGATGCAGCGGTACCTGAGCACCCCGAAACTGGCCTGGGACTTCCTCACTCTGGCCGAGCCGGAGCGATGGGACGCATATTTCGCCGCGGCCGACATGCCCCGCGCGGCCGGCGCTGACTTCTGGGTCGGCGGGCGGCGCTACGGGCTGTTCGCCCACGACTTCCGACAGGTCCCGGTGGGCTCCTTGCTGGAGCTGGTGACCGAACGCGCCCTCTCCCAGGACCTCACCTCGGCCGCGACAGCAGAGCGGCCACCGTTACTGGTCCTTTCCCAGCCCGAGTTCGACGACTCCGTCCGGCAGGCCTTGCGTGACCTGCGGCGGCCCGACCTGCTGGCTCGTAATCCGCTGCAGCAGACCCGGCTGGTGCGCGGCCGGGCCGGAGCCGCTGACCCGAGCGCCGCGACGCTGGCGGCAGTGGTGAGCGCGGCCGTGGAGAGCCTGCGCGAACACCCGCGGGACGACAAGCTGTGGCGTGCTGTCGAACGCACCTACCTACGCTCGGCCGCCACGCAGGAGCGGGCCGCCGAGGCGCTGGGACTGCCCTTCAGCACCTTCCGCCGGCACCTGACCCAGGGCGTGGACCGAGTCGTGGCCTGGCTGTGGGACCGGGAGATCTACGGCGAGCAACACTGAGCAGCATTCAACAGTTTCCGGTCTGGCAACCGAGCAGTCCCGAGGCGCAGCCTTTCCTCGACGAGAGGGGACTGCGATGACCAGCCAGATCAGCACCCAGATCGGAGACCGGGCGGTGGTGCTCGGTGCGAGCATGGCAGGGCTGCTCGCCGCCCGGGCGCTGGCCGACAGCTACGGGCAGGTGACGGTGGTCGACCGCGACGAGCTGCCCGACACAGCGACGCACCGCCGCGGCGTCCCACACGGCCGGCACATTCATGCGCTGGGCGCGCGCGGGCAGCAAGCCTTGGAGCAGCTGTTTCCGGGGCTGACCGCGGAACTGGTCGCCGACGGGGCACCCGCCGGGGACATGTTGACGGACGCGCGCTTCTATTTCAGCGGCCACCGAATGCGGCCGGCCCGCACCGGACTGATGCTGGTGTGCGCCGGCCGGCCATTCCTGGAGGGGCACGTGCGGGCCCGGCTCAGAGCCATGCCGCAGGTGCGGTTCCTGGACCGCTGCGACGTCGTCGGGCTGGCCACCGCCTCCGATAGTGGTCGAGTCACCGGCGTGCGGGTGCTGCGCCGGACCGACGGCAGCGCCGAGGAGCTGCTCGCTGCCGACCTGGTGGTCGACGCCAGCGGCCGGGGCTCGCGCACTCCGGCCTGGCTGGAGGCCGCCGGCTACCCGCGGCCGGAGCGGGAAGAGGTGCGGATCGGATTGGGCTACGCGACCCGCATCTATCGGCTGCCGGCTGACTCTCTCGACGGGCAGCTGGCCGTCCTGGACGCCGCAACCCCCGACCTGCCGCGAACCGGTGCCCTGCAAAGGCTGGAAGGGGACCGGTGGATCCTGACGCTGGCCGGCATCCTCGGTGACCACCCACCCACCGATCCCGACGGCTTCCTCGACTTCGCCCGGTCCCTTCGCTTCCCCGACATCCACGAGGCGGTTCGCGACGCGGAGCCGCAGGATGACCCGGTCGGCTTCCGCTTCCCCGCCAGCGTCCGCCACCGCTACGAACGACAGGACCGCTACCCGGCCGGCTTCCTCGTGACAGGCGACGCGGTGTGCAGCTTCAATCCGATCTACGGTCAGGGCATGAGCGTGGCCGCCCTCGAGGCGCTCACCCTCCGTCGTCACCTCGAGCGCGGCGTCGAGCCACAGCCCCGTCGCTGGTTCCGCGACCTCGCCCGGGTCATCGACGTGCCGTGGGATATGTCGGCCGGCGGTGACCTGGCCTTCCCCGGCGTCCCCGGACGCCGCACCCTCAAGACCCGGCTCCTGGGCGGCTACCTGGCCCGATTCCACGCCGCCGCCGCTTCCGACGCCCACCTCTCCACCGCGTTCATCAACGTCGCCGGTCTGGTCGCGCCGCCCCGGCTGCTGCTGCGGCCCGACATAACCCTCCGGGTCCTGCTGGGCGGCCGGACGCGGCGACCGCCCGTGGACTCCCCCTCTCGGCGACCCAACGCAGCCTGACCGGGGAGGCGAAATCAGACCGACTCGAGCTCCTGGTCGGCGGGGATTGACGATCGGTCGCTCGGGCTCACGGGCGTCTCGTGGTGGTGTCCGACTCCCACCAGAAACCAACAGCCCCCGAAAGCCCGCCGAAGCACCAGGAGGGTACGTGGCGGACGATTGATGGGCAGCCGCAAAGCGATACAGGCCGGGCCCGTCAACGGGGCCGGGCGCAGCGGTCCAGATGTAGATGCGTCCGCCGCCCGCCCGCACCCGTTCAGTTGAGAATTGCCGCGTCACTGCTGAGCCGCCGGCCTGACCGTCTGACTCGGGCGGTGTCAGGCATCGGGGCGTTCCCATGGCGATGGCACCGGGAAGTAAGCGGCAAGGAAGTCGGCCATGAGGACGTGCTGCCGGGCGAAGCTGGCCGGGTCACTGTCGGTGTCGTTGAGGCAGTAGGCGTCGTAGCCCCGCTTGGCCAGGAGGAGCCGCAGCTGGGCCGGCGTCCCGGCGTCGGCCAGGTCCGCATACAGGTACCGGATGTCAGCCGGGGTGGCCCGGCCGGAAAGCGTGGCGTAGTACTGGTAGAGCGAGGACGTCAACGAGATGTCGGTGGGGTGCCGGAACTGGTGGGTGGCCGTCAACGCCAGGTCCGCCGAGAATTTGCCCTCCATTTCGATCAGCACGCTGCGCAGCATGGCGTGCGGCACGTGCTTCATCTTGTAGGTGACGCGGCGGCCGAATTCATTGAAGATGATTCGTCGGTTGTTTTTCCCGGCGGCCGTAGCGGGAATGTCATGAACCACGTCCACAGGGCCGTAGTCGATCTTCGCCCGGGACAGATAGATCTTTGCTAGTCCGTTGCCGTGGAAGAACGTCTGCGGCGGCACGGGCCGGCCCAGGAACACGTCGTCGTTGAGATAGAGGAAGTGCTCGGCGAGCCCGTCGATGTGGTGGAGTTGGCTCTCGATCGCGTGCGAGTTGAACGTCGGCAGTTCGCCCCGCCCGGCGAAGAGTTCTCTGTGATCTACCAGCGTCACCTGGGCGTGGCCGACGTTCAGCCATTCGGGTACCTGCCCGTCGGTGACCAGGAAGATGCGCCGTACCCAGGGGGCGAACATGGCAAGCGATCTTAGCGAGTAGCGCAGCTCGTCCCGATTCACGAACCGTGACTCGTTGGCCGACTGATGGTTGAGCACGTCGTTCAGGATGCCCAACGCCGCGTCACGTTTGCGCTGCCATGCCGTGTCCTCGCCGTCGACCCAGGTGTAGACCACGTCGATCGGAAACGTCACGTCGTCGAGCAGCGGCCCAACCATTTCGGGCCGGGTGCGGTACCTCGGCGCGTCCGGCGAGGTGGCCGCCACCATCGCGGTGAAGGCGGGCTCGCCGAGATCCACCACGGAGC
>NZ_JBFAZH010000329.1:0-7076 GCF_040681735.1 Actinoplanes sp. NPDC051633
CGAAAGTTTTAAGTGAATTAGATCAACAAATTGAAACGAAAAAACAATTGTTGAGCGCAGGTCAGGGGAGGTACTCGCGGCGCTCGATCTCGACGGTCAGCTCGTTGAGCTTCACGCGCAGCCGGTCGCGCAGCTCCACCGGCGCCCGTTCGCTGCCGCAGCAGCGCGCCACCAGCGCCTTCACCTCGTGCTCGATGCCGTACTCGTGCAGGCAGTCGGTGCAGTCGTCGAGGTGCTTCTTGATCAGCGCACGCCGGCTCTCGCTGCACTCCAGGTCCAGGTAGAGGTACACCTCGGAGAGCACGACGCCGCAGTCAGCCTTCTTCTCCTCGTCGCTCATCGCGCTCACGCCTCCTGCGGTTCCGACGCGGTCCGGGTGATGCCACGGTCCACGGCGTACTTCTCCAACAGCTTGCGCAAGTTACGCCGTCCGCGGTGCAGACGGGACATCACGGTGCCGATCGGCGTGCCCATGATGTCGGCGATCTCCTTGTACGAGAAACCCTCGACATCGGCCAGGTAGACGGCCAGCCGGAAGTCCTCGGGGAGCGCCTGCAACGCGTCCTTGATGTCGCTGTCGGGCAGGCGGTCGAGCGCCTCGGTCTCGGCCGACCGCAGGCCCACGGACGTGTGCGACTCGCTCGCGGCGAGCTGCCAGTCGGTGATCTCCTCGGTCGGCGCCTGGACGGGCTGGCGCTGCTTGCGGCGATAGGAGTTGATGTAGGTGTTCGTCAGGATGCGGTACAGCCAGGCCTTGAGGTTCGTACCCTCCTCGAACTGGTGGAACGCGGCATACGCCTTCAGGAAGGTCTCCTGGACCAGGTCCTCGGCGTCCGCCGGGTTACGAGTCATCCGCAGGCCGGCCGCATAGAGCTGGTCGACGAACGGCAACGCGTCCCGCTCGAAGCGCGCGCGGCGCTCGTCGGTGCGTTCTGCTTGGGCCACGCGTTCCTCTCCCCTCGACCGTTGCGCCGAGGATACGGGTAGTGCCCCAGGAACCGACTCGAAAACCGCATGTGTGCTGACGCTCACCGATGGCACACTCGGTCCCGGGTCCGCGGCCGGCCACTCGGGCGACCTGAGCAGATCCCTCACCCGGTGCACCTCCCGGCCGTCCCGATCGATCTCCACCATTCCGGCTGGCACCGCAAGCCCCTTCCGACGTGTCGCCTTCCGGGTGCATCAACAGCGGAAACGCCATCGGCATTCCTAACCGGCCCAGGAGTGCTTCCGCAGCCACGACAGCACGACGTCGCCGGTGCCGGCCAGATCCTTGCGGAGGTCGTGCGTGGCGCCCGGGCGGACGGCCACCTCGATGAGGCCGCCGGGCGCCGGTAACCCGAACGGGTCACGGTCACCGTTGACGATCAGGGTGGGCACGCCGGTCGGCAGCTCGTCCGCGCGTGATCGCTCGGGCCGGCCGGGTGGATGCAGCGGGAAGGCGAGGCAGAGCACCCCCGCGGCGCCCAGGGAAGCGGCGGTGCGGCAGGCCACCCGCGCGCCGCTCGATCTGCCGCCCAGGAGTAGCGGAAGGCCTTCGGAGATGGCGCGTACACAAATGGTCCAGGCCTCGTCCAGATGCGCAGCCGGCGCCGGGGCGTGGCGCCCCGCCACCCGATAGGGCTGGGTCACCAGCGCGACCCGCACACCTGCGGCGACCGCCACGTCATGGACGCGGGTCAGATCGGGCGCGTGGACGCCACCGCCCGCGCCGTGGCCCAGCACCAGCATGCTGACCGGTGGGCCGGCGGGGTCCGTGATCCGGACCTCGGCCGGCCCGCGCGGCGTTTCAACAGTGATCGGGAGACCTGTCACGGTCCCTATTGTCAGCGGCTCACCGGAATCAGCGTGAGCAGCCTGCGATCTTCCTCGTCCGGACCGTCGTCGACCGGCTCGCCGTTGGGCTGGACGCGCTCGCGCCAAGCCACCAGCATCGCCCGGCGCTCGCGCGGCGTGGTGCCGCCCCAGACGCCGTGACAGTCCCCCACCTGCAGCGCCCAGGCCAGGCATGGCCCTTGGACGTCGCAGCTCCCGCAGAGTGCGACCGCACTCTCGGTCGGCTCGTTCGGAGCCGGGAAGAACGTTTCCGGATCGACCGTGCGGCAAGCACCGCGGATGCGCCACGCCTCATCGGCGCACCGCTCATCGATCGCCCCAAGCAGCCTCGGGTCGCGCCTTGCAATGGCGACCTCGTGCGGACGCGGCATACGTGCCCGTGTCATCAGCCCACCTCCCCCGTGGGACCGGTAAACCCGTGGTTACGCCGTCCGCCCCGTGCGAACCGGCACCACACCGGCGGTGGTTTGTATCGCGAGACGCATGATCAGGGCAAGAGTTTGTGTCGATCTCGAAACAAACTTCACAGTAAGTTACCGTGACATTCCGGATTCATCCTGACGAATCGGGAGTCAGAACAGCGTCCCTATTTCCTGTTCTTGCAGGACCGGCGCAATTAAATCGGGACTATTGTTCCGCACGTTCCCGACGCCCTCACCCACCGGCCGGATCTCGAGAAAGGACAGCTCCTCGGCCGTCATCGGGCGCAGCAGCGCGGCCGGGTCGCCGCCACCGGCGAGCCAATCCGGCCACCGCTCGCCGGGCAGCACCAGCGGCATCCGATTGTGCACTGCGGCCAGCTCGCCGACCGCATCGGTGGTGACGATGCTGCAGGTCAGCACGTCGGCGCCGGACATGCTCCAGAGCCCGGCGAAAGCGAGCGGCAAGCCGTCGGCGGGAGTCATGTAATACGGCTGCTTGCGCTTGCCGTCCCGGACCCATTCGAACCACCCGTCGGCCGGAACCAGGCAGCGGCGGCGGGCGAAGGACGGCGCGAACGCCGGGGAGGTGGCCACCGTCTCCGCCCGTGCGTTGATCATGCGAGCGCCGGCCCGCGGATCGGACGACCAGGAGGGGACCAACCCCCACCGTGCGTGATCCACCACGCGGGCGCCCCGACTGTGGGAAACGCGCACCACCGGCACGGGATCGGTCGGCGCGACGTTCCAGCTCGGCCCCAGCCCCTCCGCCACGGCCACCGCGTCGAACAGCAGGCTGAGGTCGGCGTCGCTCCGCGTCGTCGCGTACCGGCCACACATGATGGCGACAGTACGCCTTCCTTCAAGATCCCGGGGGGCGGGAAACGGCGCGCCGGATCGTCGGACCCGCACGGCAGAATGAGCCCTGTGAACCCGTGGACCGCACCGCTCGCCTCCGGCCCGGTGACCGCCTCCGTGCGGCTGCCCGGCTCCAAGTCGATGACCGCCCGCGCCCTGGTGCTCAGCGCCCTGGCCGACGGCCCGTCCCGCATCGTCCGCCCGCTGCGGGCCCGCGACACCACGATGATGGCCGCCGGCCTCGGTGCGCTCGGCGTCCGGGTGGACACCTCGAGCGACGAGGAGTGGCCGGTCGAGCCGGGTCCGCTGCGTGGCCCGGCGACCGTGCACGTGGGCCAGGCCGGCACGGTGATGCGCTTCGGCCCGCCGCTGGCCGCCCTGGCCGAGGGCACAGTCACCTTCGACGGCGATCCGCAGGCCCGGCGGCGCCCGCTGCGGCCGGTCGTCGACGCGCTGGGCGCCCTCGGTGTGACGATCGAGGCCTCCCCCACCGGGGGCCTGCCGATCACGGTGCACGGCACCGGGCTGGTCGAGGGCGGCGAGGCGGTGATCGACGCGTCGGGCTCCAGCCAGTTCGTCTCCGCGCTGCTGTTGTCCGCGCCGCGGTTCACCAAGGGTCTGGTGTTGCGCCACGAGGGCCCGCCGGTGCCGTCGGCGCCGCACCTGCGGATGACCACCCACATGCTGCGTGCCGCCGGCGCGACCGTGGACGAGAGCGTGCCCGACGTGTGGACGGTCGAGCCGGGCCCACTGCGCGGCCGCGAGTGGGTGATCGAGCCGGACCTGTCCGGCGCGGCGCCGTTCTTCGCCGCCGCGATGGTCACCGGTGGCGCGATCACGCTGGCCGGGTGGCCGCAGCGGAGCTGGCAGCCGGTCGAGCGGCTGGCCGAGCTGCTCACCGCGATGGGGGCGGAGGTCTCGTTCGAGGGCGGGTTCACCGTGCGCGGCACCGGCGCTCTGCACGGCCTCGACGCCGACCTGTCCGAGGTGGGCGAGCTGACCCCGGTGCTGGCCGCGCTCGCCGCGCTGGCCGACGGGCCGTCCCGGCTGCGCGGGGTGGCGCACATCCGCAGCCACGAGACCGACCGGGTGGCGGCGCTGGCCCACGAGCTGGCCGCGGCCGGCGCGACCGTGACCGAGCACCCCGACGGGCTGGACATCACGCCGGGCCGGCTCCGCCCGGTCACGTTCCGCACCTACGACGACCACCGGATGGCGCACGCCGCGGCCGTGATCGGCCTGGCGGTCGAGGGCACGACCCTCGACGACGTAGCGTGTACGGCGAAGACGCTGCCCGAGTTCCCCGAGCTCTGGGCCGACCTGGTGCACTCGAGGAGCTGACCCCTGCCGGCGCGCAAGCGGGAGTACGACGAGGACGACGTCCGGATCCGCCCGGGCCGGTCGTCGCGTCCTCGCACCCGGACGCGCCCGAAACACTCAGACGCGGTCGACGCCCTGGTGATCACCGTCGACCGGGGGCGCTACGGCTGCGTGCGCGAGGATGCCCCGGCCGAGGACGACATCATCACCGCCATGCGGGCCCGGGAGCTGGGCCGCAAGTCGGTGGTGGTCGGCGACCGGGTCGCGCTGGTCGGTGACACGTCGGCCGCGCCCGGGGCGCTGGCCCGGATCGTGCGGATCGCCGAGCGCACCTCGGTGCTGCGCCGCACCGCGGACGATGACGACACCACGCCCGAGGGGCGGCTGGAGCGGGTCGTGGTCGCCAACGCCGACCAGCTGGTGATCGTCAGCGCGCTGGCCGACCCGCCGCCGCGGACCGGGTTCATCGACCGGTGCCTGGTGGCGGCCTACGACGCGGGCATCGAGCCGCTGCTGTGCCTGACCAAGGCCGACCTCGCCGGCCCGGAGCAGGTGCTCGACTACTACGCCGAGCTCGACCTGCCGCACGTCCTGGTGAAACCCGACAGCGACCTGACCGACGTGCGCCGGCGGCTGGCCGGTCGCATCTCCGTCATGGTCGGCCACTCCGGGGTGGGCAAGTCGACGCTGGTCAACCGCCTGGTGCCGGACGCTCTGCGCGCGGTCGGCCGGGTCAGCGCGATCGGCAAGGGCCGGCACACCTCGACCAGCGCGGTGGCGCTGCGGCTCCCCGGCCGCAAGGGCAAACAGGGCTGGATCATCGACACCCCGGGGATCCGCAGCTTCGGGCTGGCCCACGTGAGCGCCGAGAGCCTGCTGCACGGCTTCCCCGACCTGGTCGAGGGCACTCTCGAGGACCAGCCCAACTGCGAGCACACCACGAACGACACCGGCTGCACGCTGGACGCGTGGGTCGCGGCCGGCAAGGCCGACCCGCGCCGCCTGGAGTCGTATCGGCGGTTGCTGACGTCGCGCGCCGGTGACGATGGATCAATGGCCTAGGGTGCGGGCATGGCCGGTTACGCCGACGATCTCGCGCTCGCCCACCTGCTCGCCGACACCGCCGACTCCATCTCGATGGCCCGGTTCCGCGCCCTGGATCTGCGGGTCGAGTCCAAGCCGGACCTCACCCCGGTCTCCGATGCGGACACCGCGGTGGAGAAGGCGATCCGCGGCACGCTCTCCCGCGCCCGCCCGCGCGACGGCGTGCTGGGCGAGGAGTTCGGCATGTCGGCGCCGGCCAAGGGCGGCCGGCACTGGGTGATCGACCCGATCGACGGCACCAAGAACTTCGTCCGAGGCGTGCCGATCTGGGGCACGCTGATCGCGCTGATGGAGGGCGACATCCCGGTGGCCGGGCTGGTCTCCGCCCCGGCGCTGGGCCGGCGGTGGTGGGGCGCGCTCGGTCACGGCGCCTGGGCCGGCAAGCACCAGCGCGCGGCCACCCGGCTCCGGGTCTCCGCGGTGAATCGTCTGTCCGATGCCAGCTTCTGCTACTCCAGCCTGACCGGGTGGGCGGAGAGCGGCCGCCTCGAGCCGATGCTGGACATCATCCTCAACGTCTGGCGCAGCCGGGCCTACGGCGACTTCTACGGATACATGCTGCTCGCCGAGGGGGCGGTGGACGCGATGGTCGAGCCCGAGCTCTCGTTGTGGGACGTCGCCGCGCTGATTCCGATCGTCACCGAGGCCGGCGGCACGTTCACCGATCTGGCAGGCCGTCCGGGCCCCGGCGAGGGCAGCGCGATCGCCTCGAACGGCCGTCTTCACTCCGACCTGCTGCAACGCCTGGCGGACCGGAAGCCCGACTAGACGGTGCAAGCCTGGTCTATTCTCGCCGGGTGATGTCCGCGGGCTGGTTCTTCCTCGGCGCCATGATCGCGGCGTACGGGGTGGCCAATCTGCTGCAGTCCGCCGCCGCGGCGCGGACGACGGTGCACCACACGTTCGACCCCGGGCTGCTGCTGCGCCTCGCCGGTCACCGGACCTATCTGCTCGGCCTCGGCTGCCAGGTGCTCGGCTT
Organism: Actinoplanes sp. NPDC051633; assembly: GCF_040681735.1. Taxonomy (NCBI): domain Bacteria; kingdom Bacillati; phylum Actinomycetota; class Actinomycetes; order Micromonosporales; family Micromonosporaceae; genus Actinoplanes; species Actinoplanes sp. NPDC051633. Next base: position 6,517 of record NZ_JBFAZH010000329.1, read on the forward strand.
CGTCTTCGCCTTCCTGGCCCGCCGCGACCTCCCGCTCTTCCTGGTGCAGGCCAGCGTGGCCGCCGGGCTGGGAGTGACCGCGCTGCTCGGCGTGCTGCTGCTCAAGTGGAGTCTGCCACGCGCCGAGATCGCCCTGCTCGCTCTGCTCCTGGCCGGCATCACCGCGCTGGTCATCTCGGCCCAACCGGCGCATTCGCGCCAGCTCGGAACCGCGGGGGTGGTCGGCCTGGCGGTCGCGATCGCGGTGATCGCGGTGCCGGCCTTCTTCGCGGTACGCCTGCACGGCGCGCTCGGCTCGGTGGTGCTCGGGTCGCTGGCCGGGATCGCCTTCTCCGCCGCCGCGATCGCCGCCCGCCCGCTGGCCGCCGAGCACTCGATCGGCGGATTCTGCACCAATCCGCTGCTCTATCTGCTGATCGCCCACTCGATCGTCGGCCAGCTGCTCCTCGGCCTGGCGATGCAGCGCGGATCCACCACGGCCGCGGTGGCGGCGATGGACGCCGCCGGCCCGGTGCCCGCCCCGATAGTCGTCCTGCTGATGCACGGCGAGCAGATCATCG
>NZ_JBFAZH010000330.1:0-7076 GCF_040681735.1 Actinoplanes sp. NPDC051633
GGGCGGCCTCAAGGCCGCCCTGGCCAAGGCGTCCGGGACGTCACCCTTCCGCAGATACGGCTGAGCGCTGGAACCAGCCGGCCTGCACCCAGCGGGCCGTGTAGTGGCCGATGTAGTTGCCGTCCTCCATCGCACGGCGGAAGTGGAAGCCCAGCCAGATCCGGGCATCGAAGGCCTCGCGTTCCAGCGCGGCCGCGCTGTCGTAGTGCCGCGCCGGCGCAGTCGACAACGACGGCACGGTGACGTTCAACGTGCGCGGACCGAACAGCGTCGCGAAGGTGCTGGTGGTCGCGCCGGTGACGCAGGCATGCCCGCTGGTGTAGTCGGGATAGGGCGGGGCCGCCGCGAGCGATGTCCAGGACGGGTCCGGGTCGACGGCGCCCTCGCGGATCGCGGTGATCGGCCGCCAGAACCCGTCGTCGTACTTGGCGCGCCAGCATCGGATCTGGGCGTCCGCCGTGGTCGTGCTCAGCATCGCGAACGCCCGGGCCGCGCGCACCGCATCCCAGCCGCGTGCGGTCACCGCATCACGGAGGGCGACCTGATATTGCATGATCGCGTTCGCGTTGTAGAACAGGGCGGTCGCGGTCTGCGCCTCGGACCGCACGGTACTGGTCGCCGATCCCCACGCGCGGGCCTCGGCGAGCTCCTTGCGATAGGTGACGCTGGTGAGGGGAGCCGAGCCGCGCAGCCAGGGCTGGGTCGGGGCGCGCAGGGTGAGCGGGCGGACGAAGCCGAGCCAGGGTACGGCCATCGGGGCGTTCGCGGGCGGCGTGGGCCGCCACACTCCCGGGCCGGGCGGTTTGGTGAACAGGATCGGTGCATTGCGACCGTCGTCGGCGCGTACCCGGATGAGTGAAGCCGCCGCCGTCGCGCCTGCCTGGCGTCCCTCGGTCTTGCGGGAGCCGTCCGGGATCGCGGCGAGTGCGGCGGCCAGATCGGTGGCCAGCGCGGGCGCCGAGCCGGGGAAGTAGTGAGCCAGCACGTCGTGCGCGGCGGTCGCGGCGGCGGCCTCGACGGAGGCGCGCCGGTCCACGCGGGGCTGACGGAGGTACGGACGGTAGCGCCCCTCGATCGCGACGACCGCGTCATAGACGGCCAGTGAGACGAACCCGAAGTAGAGGCCGGAGCTCGGGATGGGCGTGTTGTTCTCGGTGAAGATCGTGCGGACCGCGATGGAGTTCCACTGTGTCACCACAGCATTCCCGGCACGGCCATGAGCGGCCGCCGGCGCCGGAACGGTGAGCGGTAGCGCGGCGCAGAGCGTCGCGGAAACGGCGAACTTCCACGAGCGTCTTGTCATCGTGCAGACGCTTCTCGCCCGGATGGACGGTGTACATGCGCTGATCATCCGTATTCGCCCGATGATCGGACACCACTGAGCGGGCGGCACCCGTTCAGGGGGTCTCGGCGTTCACCGTCCGCAATGCCGCGACCAGGGCGGCCAGGCCCTCGCGGGCCTCCTCCTCGGTCAGGGTGAGCGGCGGGCCCATCCGCAGCACGTTGTTGTAGAGGCCGCCCTTGCCGACCAGCAGGCCGTTCTTGCGGCACTCGTCGAAGACCCGCAGCGTCGCGGCCGAGTCGGGCTCCGTGGTGCCCGGACGCACCAGCTCCACCGCCAGCATCAGGCCGCGTCCGCGCACCTCGGCCACGATCGGCAGCGACCCCGCCGCCTCCCGCAGGCCGTCCAGCAGGATCGTGCCCACTCGCAGGGCGTTCGCCTGCAGGTCATGGTTCAGCACGTAGTCGATGACCGCGTTGCCGGCCGCCGAGGAGATCGGGTTGCCGCCGAAGGTGGAGAAGCTGATCGCCGGGACCGCGTTCATCACGTCGGCCCGCCCGGCCACGCCGCCCAGCGCGAAGCCGTTGCCGATGCCCTTGGCGAAGGTGATCAGGTCGGGCACCACGTCGTGCGCCTGATAGCCCCAGAAGTGCTCGCCGGTGCGGCCCCACCCGGTCTGCACCTCGTCGGCGATGAGCAGGATGCCGGTCTCGTCGAGGACCTTCTTGTACGCGCCAAGCATCCCGTCCGGCGCGGACACGAACCCGCCCACGCCCTGGATCGGCTCGGCGATCAGCGCCGCCACGTCGCCCGCGGTCACCGTCGCCAGCGTCTCGCGCAGCTCGTCGATCGCGACGTCGATCTGGTCGCCGTCGGACAGCCCGGCCATCCGCCCGCGGACCCTGTCGCCGGACGGCAGCCAGGACACCTGCAGCGGGCTGAGCGAGCTCGACGACCAGCTGCGGTGCCCGGTGATCGCCATGGTCGCGAAGGTCCGGCCGTGGTAGCTGTTCTTGATCGCGAGGATCTGGTTGCTCTTGCGCACGTTGGTGGCCATCAGCATCGCGGCCTCGTTCGCCTCGGTGCCCGAGTTGGTGAAGAACACGCGGGCGTCCGGGATGCCGGAGAGCCGGGCCACCTTCTCGGCGAGCTCGACCTGCTGCCGGATCAGGTACAGCGTGGACGTGTGCGCGACCCCGGTGCGGATCTGTTCCTCCACGGCCGCGCGGATCTCCGGGATGTCGTACCCGATCATCGTGGTCAGCACGCCGCCGAAGAAGTCCAGATAGGTGCGGCCGTTGGCGTCGGTCACGTGGCGGCCGCTGCCGGACACGATCTCGATCGCCTCGTCGCCGTAGTAGATCGGCATCCACGAGGGGAGCACGGCCTGGTGCCGGGCGAGCAGGTCGTCGGTCATGAGGAACCTCCGTCTATCGGTATCCACGGCGCACCGTGGAGGCGGCCGAGGCCAGGATGGTGGCGAGTTCGTCGAACCCATCGGCGACCAGACCGGCGGTCACCCGGACGTGATCTTCGGTCGGGGAGAGGCAGAACGGCGAGCCGGGCGCGACCGTGATGCCGTGCCCGGCCAGAGCGACCATCGCGTCCTGCTGGTTGGCGACGGTCAGCCACAGGTTGATGCCGTCGTCGGCGGTGGCCCGCGCGCCGCGCTCGCCGAGAGCCGCACAGAGACCGGAGCGCCGCCGGGCGTACTCGTCGCGGGCGACGGTTACCTGAGTGATCGCGGCCGGGGAGGTGAGCAGGTCGAGCAGCACGCCCTGCAGCAGCCGGGAGGACCAGCCCGGGCCGAGCAGCCGCCGGTCGGCCACCGCGTCGATCACCCGGGCCGGGCCGCCGATCGCCGCCAGCCGCAGGTCGGGGCCGTGACTCTTGGAGAAGCCGGCCACGTGTACGGTCCGCGACGGCAGGTGGCGGCCGACGCTGACCGGCGGCGCGGTCGCGATGTCCCCGGCATGGTCGTCCTCCACGATCAGCACGTCGGGAAACCCGCTCAGCACGTCTGCCAGCTCGGCCGCCTGCGGGAGCGACATGCTCGTACCCGTGGGGTTGTGTGCCCGCGGCTGGAGGAACAGCGCCGCCGGCGCGGCCGATCGCAGCGCGCGCCGCATCTCCGGAATGTCCCCGACGGGCACCCCGATGACGGTAGCGCCGACCGTGTCCAGCAGGTCGAGCATCGGCGGGAAGGCCGGATCCTCGACGATCACCCGGTCGCCGAACCGCACCACCGCCCCGGTGATCCGGTCCAGCGCGTCCATCGCGCCGTCGACCACGGTCAGCGCCGCGGGCTCGAAGGGCCATCGCGACCGCAGGACGTCCTCGAGCGCGGACAGCACCGGGGTGTCCAGGTAGCTGCTGGTCAGCCGGCCGTCCCCGACCCGCTTCAGCGCGTCGGTGAGATCCGGCAGCAGGTCGTGGTCGGGAACGCCGGTGGACAGGTCGCGGGCGAGCGGCGGCCCGCTCATCTGCGAGTAGCGCAACTGCTGCCGGCCGGGCTGGGCGACGAACGTACCCGAACGCCCCCGGGTCTGGATCGCACCCGCCCGCAGCAGGCTCTGCCAGGCCTCGGACACGGTCGTCGGACTCACCCCCAGCTCACGCGCGACGTCCCGCACGGTCGGCAGCCGGGAGCCGCCGGGCAGCTCCCCGGCGGTCACCAGGCGGCTCACCGCGGCGGCGATGCCGCGCGCGCTGCGATCTACCACAGCGCCGGCGATCAGGGTGAGCAAATCGCGGCCTCCAGAATTTAACTTGGCGAAATATTTGGTAACGATCAAGCAATTGTTCGCCACCATCTGTGTCGTAGTGTCCTACCGCATCGGCCCCGGATGTCAAGGGGCCGATGACAGGCGCTGCGAAGGCGATCACACTGTCTTGGTGACCCACGCCACAGGCAATCGAAAGGGGCTGAGCTCATGACCGACGTCATTCGCGCCGCCCTCGTCCAGACCACCTGGACGGGCGACAAAGAGTCGATGATCAAGGCGCACGAGGACTACGCCCGGGACGCCGCCGCGCAGGGCGCGAAGGTGATCTGCTTCCAGGAGCTGTTCTACGGCCCCTACTTCTGCCAGGTCCAGGACGCGGCCTACTACGAGTACGCGGAGTCCATCCCCGGCCCGACCACCGAGCGCTTCCAGGCCCTGGCCGCCGAGCTCGGCATGGTCATGGTGCTGCCGATGTACGAGAAGGAGCAGGAAGGCGTCCTGTACAACACCGCGGCGGTCGTGGACGCCGACGGCAGCTACCTCGGCAAGTACCGCAAGCACCACATCCCGCAGGTCAACGGCTTCTGGGAGAAGTTCTACTTCCGCCCGGGCAACCTCGGCTACCCGATCTTCGACACCGCGGTCGGCAAGGTCGGCGTGTACATCTGCTACGACCGGCACTTCCCGGAGGGCTGGCGCGAGCTGGGCCTCGGCGGCGCGCAGATCGTGTTCAACCCGTCGGCGACCAGCCGCGGCCTGTCCGCGTACCTGTGGCAGCTCGAGCAGCCGGCCAGCGCGGTCGCGAACGAGTACTTCATCGGCGCCATCAACCGGGTCGGCAGCGAGCCGCTCGGCGACAACGACTTCTACGGCCAGTCCTACTTCGTCGACCCGGAGGGCAAGTTCGTCGGCGACGTCGGCGACACCCACGAGGCCGAGCTGATCATCCGCGACATCGACCTGTCGCTCATCCGCACGGTCCGCGAGAGGTGGCAGTTCTACCGTGACCGCCGCCCGGAGAGCTACACGCGGACGGTGGAGCTGTGAAGCTGATCAAGGGCGGCACGGTCGTCAACGCGACCGGGCCGGTCGTCAGTGACGTGCTGGTCGACGGCGAGACGGTCGTCGCGCTGTTCGCTCCGGGCCGCGGTCCGGACGACGTGGAGACCATCGACGCGACCGGGAAGTACGTGATCCCGGGCGCGATCGACGCGCACACGCACATGCAGATGCCGTTCGGCGGCACCGAGGCCAGCGACACCTTCGACACGGGTACGAAGGCGGCGGCGATCGGCGGCACCACCACGATCGTCGACTTCGCCATCCAGCGATACGGCGAGGTGGTGCAGGACGGGCTGGCCGCCTGGCACCAGAAGACGGCCGGCAACTGCCACATCGACTACGCCTTCCACATGATCATCGGCGGCGTCGACGACGACTCGCTCAAGGCCATGGACCAGCTGGTCGAGAACGAGGGCATCACCAGCTTCAAGCTCTTCATGGCCTACCCGGGAGTCTTCTACTCCGACGACGGCCAGATCCTGCGGGCGATGCAGAAGGCCCGGTCCAACGGCGCCATGATCATGATGCACGCGGAGAACGGCCCGGCCATCGACGTGCTGATCAAGCAGGCCCTCGAGCGCGGCGAGACCGACCCCATCTTCCACGGGCTCACCCGCCCGCAGGAGCTCGAGGCCGAGGCGACCAGCCGGGCGATCTGGCTGGCGAGCGTGGCCGCGGACTGCCCGCTCTACATCGTGCACCTGTCCGCGTCCAAGGCGCTCGAGCAGGTCAGGGCCGCCCGCGACCTGGGCCGCAACGTGTTCGCCGAGACCTGCCCGCAGTACCTCTACCTGACGCTGGAGGACCAGCTCGGCGCGCCCGGGTTCGAGGGCGCCAAGTGGGTCTGCTCGACGCCGCTGCGCTCGGGCAAGGAGAGCCACCGGGCCGACCTGTGGCAGGGCCTGCGGACCAACGATCTGTCCGTGGTGTCGACCGACCACTGCCCGTTCTGCATGAAGGACCAGAAGGAGATGGGCATCGGCGACTTCTCCAAGATCCCGAACGGCATCGGCAGCGTCGAGCACCGCGTCGACCTGCTCTACCAAGGCGTGGTCGACGGGAAGCTGTCGCTGGCCAGGTGGGTGGAGACGATCGCGACCACGCCGGCCCGGATGTTCGGCCTCTACCCGAAGAAGGGCCTCATCGCGCCCGGCTCGGATGCCGACATCGTCGTGTACGACCCGAACGGGCGTACCCGGATCAGCGTCGAGACGCACCACATGAACATGGACTACTCCGCCTGGGAGGGCTGGGAGATCGACGGCAAGGTCGATACGGTGCTGTCCCGCGGCGAGGTGATCAGCTCGAACGGCTCCTACACGGGCCGGGCGGGCCATGGCCGGTACGTCAAGCGCGGCCTCTCCGACTACCTGATCTGAGAGGCGCGCATGGACATCGGTGTCGTACTGCAGAACGATCCGCCGGCCCTCGGCGTGGTCGAGCTGGCGAAGAAGGCGGAACAGGCCGGCTTCAGCCACGTGTGGACCTTCGATTCGCACGTCCTCTGGCAGGAGCCGTTCGTCGTCTACTCGAAGATCCTCTCGGAGACCTCGTCCGTGATGGTCGGGCCCATGGTCACCAACCCGGGCACCCGCGACTGGACCGTCATCGCGTCCCAGTTCGCCACGCTCAACGAGATGTACGGCAACCGGACCGTCTGCGGCATCGGCCGCGGCGACTCGGCGCTGCGGGTGATCGGGTTGCCGCCCAACTCACTCGCGCAGCTGCGGGAGAGCATCGGCGTGATCCGCGGGCTGGCGAACGGCGAGAAGGTCACGGTGCGGGACCGGGAGCTCCAGTTCACCTGGGCGCCGGAGAGCCGGCTCGAGGTGTGGGTCGCCGCGTACGGCCCGAAGGCCCTGGCCCTGACCGGCGAGGTGGGCGACGGCTACATCCTGCAGCTCGCCGACCCGGACATCGCGGAGTGGATGATCAAGGCGGTGCGCAGCGCCGCGGAGAAGGCGGGGCGGGATCCGGCCGCGATCAAGTTCTGCGTGGCCGCGCCC
>NZ_JBFAZH010000331.1:0-7026 GCF_040681735.1 Actinoplanes sp. NPDC051633
GACGACTCGGTCGTCGTGGTCGAACCGCCCGGCGAGGAGCCGGGTGCGTGGGCGGGCGCGCCCAGCTCGATCGTGGTGGACGGCGTCATCTACCTCGCCTACCGGCTGCGGCTGCCGATCGGCGAGGGCCGGGGCATCTCGAACGTGATCGCCCGCTCCCGCGACGGCGAGACCTTCACCGTGGTGGCCGAGGTGGGCAAGGACCGCTTCGGCTCCGAGTCGCTGGAACGCCCGGCGATCGTGCACACCCCGGACGGGCGGTGGCGGCTCTACGTGTCCGCGGCCACCACGGGCACCAAGCACTGGCGGGTCGAGCTGATCGAGGCGGACACCCCGGAAGGCCTGGCCACCGCGACGCCGCGCACGGTTCTGGCCGGGGATGCGGCGTACGGAGTGAAGGACCCGGTGCTGCACCACGACGAGCACGGCTGGCACCTGTGGGCCTCGGTGCACCCGCTCGAGTCGTGGGACGACGCCGACCGGATGACCACCGAGTACTACATCAGCGACGACGGCGTGCGGTGGGCGTGGCGTGCGACGGCGCTGGCCGGGCGGCCCGGCGAGTGGGACGCGCGTGGGGTGCGGGTCTCCTCGGTGGCGGTCGAGGGCGACACGGTGCTGGCCGCGTACGACGGACGGGCCACGGCGGGGGAGAACTGGGAGGAGCGGACCGGCACGGCGCGGGGCGAGCGGCTGGCCGACGGCAGCTTCGGCCCGCTGACCGCCGAGGACGGCGAGCCGCTCGGCAGCCCGCACGCGCCGAACGGACTGCGCTACCTGAGCATGGTCACCACACCGGAGGGACGCCGGCGGATCTACTACGAGGCCACCCGGCACGACGGCGCCCACGATCTGCGTACCGAGCTGGTCTGAGAGCCGGGTCACGAAAGCGGGGGGTGCTCACCGGCTCGGCCGGGTGGCTCCTACTGTCGGTGTCGACGCCCGGCGCCGGCATACCGGACAAGGCATCATCTCTGGCGGCGCCCGTCCCACAAGGACGGGCGTTGCCTTTGTTTCATCTGCGTACCCGTGCGAGTGATCTCTGTTTGCCCTCCGGGACCCCGGGTATCGGTTCCGCTAGGCACACCGGAGGACGGGAGACACGATGCGGACGGTGGGCGGGCGGTATCAGCTCGTGCAACGCATCGGCATCGGCGGAATGTCCGAGGTGTGGCGTGCCCACGACAAGGTGCTCGACCGGCCGGTCGCGGTGAAGATCATGGCCTCCGCGGTCGAGGGCACGCTCGGTGAGGTGTCCGGCGTCGACCTGGTCCGCACCGAGGCCCGCTCGGCCGCCCGGCTCGCCCATCCGAACGTCGCGAACGTGCACGACTTCGGCACGTCGCCGGGAGCCGACCGCGACGTGCCGTTCATAGTGATGGAGCTGGTCGAGGGGCAGACGCTCAGCGAGCATCTGGCGGCCGGTCCGCTGGACTGGCGGATCGGCGTGCGGATCTGCGCCGAGGTGGCCGCCGCCCTGGCCGCGGCGCACGCCGAGCACGTGGTGCACCGCGACATCAAGCCCGCCAACGTCATGCTGACCCCGGCCGGGGCCAAGGTGCTCGACTTCGGCATCGCGGCCGCGGTGGGTACCCCGGACCCGGACCCGGACGGCCCGGTGATGGGCACCCCGGCGTACGTGGCGCCGGAACGCTTCGACGGCCTGCCCGCCTCGCCCGCCTCCGACATGTACTCCCTGGGCACGATGCTCTACCACTGCCTGACCGGGCGGCTGCCGTGGCACGCGACCACCAACACCGAGCTGGTCCACGCGCAGCGGTACGGCGACCCCGACCCGATGCCCCCGATCGACGGGCTGGCGCCCGAGGTGATCGACCTCTGCTCGCGGTGCCTGCACAAGGAGCCGGAGGAGCGACCGACGGCGTTGGTCGCGGCCCTGCTGCTGGCCGAGGCCGTCGACGCCCGGGTGTACGTCCCGCTGTCCACGCCGGGCATCCAGCCCCGCGCCCTGCCGCGCTGGGACGAGCGCGCCGCCGAGGCGAAGACCTCGGTGGCGGTGCCGGCCGGCGACCTGGACCTGACGGACCGGGTCGGCCGTCACCGCGCTAGCTGACTCTCGCGTCCGTCAATGCGACCAGGCCGCTCGGGTTGTCGCAGGCGACGCGCAGGGTGATCTTCTCCGCACCGTCGATCTGCGCGGTCAGCGGCTTCGGAGCCGCCGGTGTTGCGGCTCCGAGAGTGACCACGTCGTTCTTGAGCAGCGAGCCGTCGGTCTGCCGCACCTCGGTCGTCAGGGTGACGATCGTGACCGATCCCTGATCCGTCCCTTCGGGGTAATACGGATGGACCTGCGCCGCGAAGTCCGCGTACCGACCGTGCAGCTGATAGGTGACGTCGCGCCGCTGATCGTCGGTCTGGTTGGACGGACAGGCAACAACCAACGGCCGGGAGTTGTACCCGGGCTCCGCTCGGATGGACCGCGGCAGCTGTTGGACGTTCGCCGCGCCCGACTCCGGATCCATCTCCGTCAGGAAACGCGCCACAGTGGCCGGCATCTGCGGGGTGGCGGCCGGCGCGGACGAGACGTCGTCGACACGGGTCGAGGGCGTGGCGGCAACCGACGGCGCGGCAGTCCCGCCGCCCGCCGGCCCGGGGTCCGGCTGGGGCTGCGGCCATTGCCAGGCGACCACCCCAACAATCAGGCTGCCGACGCCGGCCACGGTGCCGATCACCGTGGCCCGCAGGCCCGGGTCGCGCTTTCCGGCGCCGGTCGGTAGGGAAGCGGCACCGGAGGCGGGCGGCCGACCGGTTGCTGAAGATGAGTTCACGTTTTCTCACAATTGACAGATCATTTTAAGCGCCACATTCTGACCCGCCATTCATGATCATAAGAACTTGTTCGGTGACAAATTACCGACAGTTCCTACGCCTCTCTCGGTGGCCTATGGTTCGCGGTGCCCTGACAACTGTTCATGATCAAGGACGAATGAATCTTGAGCGCCCAGACGCAATACCAGCCGGGAGTGCAGAAACCTTCTCGTCGCGGCGGCCCGCTTGGCTTGATCACCTTTGGCGTGGCATTGCTGGCATTGATTGTTGCGTCGGCCGGTGTGGTGCTGGCCTGGCGAGCCGACTCCCATGCCGCCGAGGCGGCGAAAAAGGCCGACATCCTGGCCCTGCGGCCCACCCAGCCCGCGCCGCCGCCACCCGCACCGGCTGACAGCTCCGATCCGGCTCCGGCCGAGTCCACGACGGCACCGACCGAATCGGACGGCAACTCGGTCCCGACGCTCAGCCCGCAGACGCAGTACGCCGTCAAATACACCGGTGAAGTACTGACTCTTCCGCCGAAATGCGGAAGGCAGATCTACGTCGACCTTGACGAACCCCGGGTCCAGGTCGGCGTCAATATCAGCGAGTTCCTTTACGGAAAGGGCTGCAGTGCGGGCGATTCGCCGCACATCAACCTCCAGAACGGCGTGGAGGGTAGCGAGGTCCCAGCGGCGTCGGTGACGCCGGCGGAATGCGCCGAGAAGATCCGGGCCAGTCCGTTGGCGGATAACGCCGATGTGCCGATCCGCCGCGGCCAGGCCTTCTGTATCAAGACGTCCCTGGACACCGCTCGAAATGCGGCGATCAGCTGGAAGATGGTCGTCTTGTCGGTGACCGCGACGGCTCAGGACGACACCGTGGGTCTGCGCGCGTCGGCCTGGGACATCCCGGACTGAGAGTCGGGCATCCGCGATGCGGATGCCCGTCCTCCCGTCAGCCGCTGCGCGGGACCACCACGACCGGGACCCTCGCCCCGCGGACCAGGCGCGTCGACACGCCGCCGAGCAGGACCCGGCGGGCCGGGCCGTAGCCGCGGGACCCGCACACCAGGACGTCCACCTCGTCCAGCTCGGCCAGCGCCGCCGACACCTTGCCCTCGAGCAGCTGCCAATCGACCTCGACGCCGTCGACCGCCGCCGCGGCCCGGGTCAGCGACTCCTCGTACGTCTCGCGGGCGGTGTCCAGGAAGGCGTGCTCGGCGTCGTCGCCGACCAGCCACGGCAGCGTCGACTCCCGGTCCGCGACCACCGTGTAGAGCCGAAGTTTCGCCCCGGTGCGCCGGGCCAGCTTGGCCGCCTCGTCCAGCGCGGCCCGCCCGTCGGGCGTGTCCACGTACGCGACGCCGATCCTGCCCTTCCCACCGGGCGAGGCCGGCATCTCCGAAGGCGCCACCGCGATCGGGCAGTGACTGCCGGCCAGCAACCGCTCCGCCGTGCTGCCGGCGAAGAGCCGCTGCTTGGGTGCCGTGCGGCCGGAACCGACCACGATGGCCTCGGCCTGCACCTCCTCGGCCAGGTCGTGCAGCCCGTGCGCGGCCGACGAGGAGGCCACCGACCGGTACTCCACCTCGCCCGGCAGATCCTTCAGCACGGTCCGCGCGCCCTCCAGCACGGCCTCGGCGGCCCGGTGCCGGTCCGCGACCCACTCCGCGTCCACCCGGCCCGACCCGATCGCGGACGGCGCCGGATGCACCACCGCCACGATCAGCGGCTCGTCCAGGGTGTCCGCCGCCCATCGGCCGAGCAGCAGGGCGTCCTTGCCGGACGCGCCGCCGTCGACCCCGACGACAACCGGTGAGGTCATCTCGGCTCACCGTCCTCGGGCTGCGTCGGCGCGGCCGGCCCGTCGGGCTGCCGGCCGGCCATGGCCTCCTTGCGGACCCGGGAGTTGCGATAGCCGTACAGGAAGTAGATCGCGACGCCGATCACCAGCCACACCACGAACCGGATCCAGGTGTCGATCGGCAGGTCCGTCATCAGGTACACGGCGAACAGCACGCCGAGGATGGGCAGCACCGGCGACCACGGCACGCGGTACGGCCGCGGCATGTCCGGGCGGGTCCGGCGCAGGATGATCACGCCGATGTTGACCAGCACGAAGGCGAACAGGGTGCCGATGTTGACCAGCTTGACGATCTCGCTCAGCGGCACCAGCGCGGCCAGGATCGCGATCAGGATGCCCAGGCCGATGGTCAGCCGGGCCGGCGTCCCGTACCGCTGGTTGACCGTGGCGAGCCTCTCCGGCAGCAGGCCGTCGCGGCACATGGCGAAGAAGATGCGGGTCTGGCCGTACATGATGACCAGGACCACGCTGGTGATCGCCACGACCGCGCCCAGCGCCAGCACACCGGCCGCCCAGCTGATGCCGGCGCCCTGGTCCAGCGCGGCGGCCAGCGGCGCGTCGCTCTCCTTCATCTGGTCCGGGCTGGCGATGCCCAGCGCGCCGACCGCGGTCAGCACGTAGAAGATCGTGCAGATGATCAGCGAGCCGATGATCGCCAGCGGCAGGTCCCGCGACGGGTTGCGGGCCTCCTCACTGCCGGTGGACACCGCGTCGAAGCCGATATAGGCGAAGAAGATGATCGCCGTCGCCGCGGTCACCCCGTTCACGCCCGCGGGGGCGAACGGCTGGAAGTTGCCGGTGCCGAAGTTCACGAACGCCACGACGATGAAGAACAGCAGCACGCTCAGCTTGATGATGACCATCACGAAGTTGACCCGGGCGCTCTCGGTCACGCCGCGGACCAGCAGCAGCGTGATCGCCAGCACGATGAAGACGGCCGGCAGGTTGAAGATGCCGCCGTCCTCCGGGGACTTGGCGATCGCGTCCGGCAGCGCCACCCCGAAGGCGGAGTCCAGGAACGCGTTGAGGTTGCCGCCCCAGCCGACCGCGATCGCGGCGACCGACACGCCGTACTCCAGGATCAGGTCCCAGCCGATGATCCAGGCGACGATCTCGCCCAGCGTGGCGTACGTGTAGGTGTACGCGCTGCCGGAGACCGGGATGGACGACGCGAGCTCGGCGTAGGACAGCGCGGAGAACGCGCAGGCCACGGCGGCCAGCACGAACGAGAGGATCACGGCGGGACCGGCGATGCCGGCGCCCTCCCCGATCACCACGAAGATGCCGGTGCCGATGATGGCGCCGACGCCCATCGCGGTCAGCTGTGACGCACCCACCGCCTTCTTGAGGCCGTGGCCTTCCTCGGTGGTCTCGGTGATCAAGGTGCCGACGTCACGGATCGCGAAGATCCCGGGCTTTCGCCCCGATGTCGTAGCCATGTGCGGCCCTGCCCTCCACACGGGCGGCGGAGGCGCTGGTCCGCCGCTGGTCTGACCGGCCGGGCGCTTCATTGACGCCCGCCAAGGTCACCTTTTCGTTTCCCGTGGTCAGGCGCAAGACGGGGTGACATCTGATCGGCAGGATGCGGCAATCTTCCGGTTCCCTCTTGCTCATCGAGCCGGACAGTGGGTGAGGAAGCGGTGACAGGCGGCGCACGGTTTGTCCGGCGCTCAAGCGGAAACGTCGGGCAGCCTGCGACGGTGCGCGAGCCGTTGTACCGTGAACTCACCCCCAGGACGACGAGAGGTGCGGCAGCATGGGCGAGGCGGTGATGACGACGCGGCGCCAGTCCGACGGCGCCATCGTGGTCGACGTGCGGGGCACCCTCGACGCGGCGACCGTGGACGCACTGCGGGCGGCCCTGCTGTCCACCCTGCACGCCGAGCGCCCGGTCACCATGATCGTCGATCTGACCTTCGTCACGTTCATGGATTCGATGGGCATCGGCGCGCTGGTCACCGGCTACAACGCCGCCCGCGAGACCGGCACCCGCTTCGTGCTGCGGAACCCGAGCGAGTTCGTGCACCGTCAGCTCCGCGTCACCGGCCTGGCCGAGATGTTCGGCCTGCCCGCGTCGAGCGACTCCACGCAGCCGTACACCGGCTAGATCTTGCGCCGGTCCACGCACTGACCGTTAGGGTTCGGTCATGGATCAGGCCGTGGGAGCGTGGTGCCGCGGCGCGGAGCTCTGCTTCCGGCTCCAGGACACCGATCAACGACTTTCCGGGGTACGCCTGGGCAGCGGCGTGTTCGCCCGGGGCGCCGACCTGTCCTTCGACTACCTCCCCGACGCACATAGTTCAAAGTCGTCTTCTCGTGATTTGATTCTAAGTTTTCTAGGACGTTCAAAATGCGTTTCTGTGTCTCTAAATCTGTGCTCGGTTTCGGTTG
>NZ_JBFAZH010000332.1:0-6989 GCF_040681735.1 Actinoplanes sp. NPDC051633
CGGGCCACGCGGGTCACCTCGTCGGCGAACGACGACAGCTGATCCACCATCGTGTTGACCGTGGACTTGAGCTCCAGGATCTCACCGCGGGCGTCGACCGTGATCTTCTGCGACAGGTCGCCCTTGGCCACCGCCGTCGTCACCGAGGCGATGTTGCGGACCTGGCTGGTCAGGTTCGACGCCATGTAGTTGACGTTGTCGGTCAGATCACGCCAGGTACCCGCAACACCGCGCACCTGGGCCTGACCACCCAGCTTGCCCTCGGAGCCCACCTCGCGGGCCACGCGGGTCACCTCGTCGGCGAACGACGACAGCTGATCCACCATCGTGTTCACGGTGTCCTTCAGCTCGGCGATCTCGCCCTGCGCGTCCACCGTGATCTTCTGCGACAGGTCACCCTTGGCCACCGCCGTCGACACCTGCGCGATGTTGCGGACCTGGGCGGTCAGGTTGGCGGCCAGCTGGTTCACGTTCTCGGTGAGGTCGCGCCACGTACCCGAAACTCCCCGCACCTGCGCCTGACCACCCAGCCGGCCGTCCGTGCCCACCTCGCGCGCCACCCGCGTGACCTCATCGGCGAACGACGACAGCTGATCCACCATCGTGTTCACGGTTTCCTTGAGCTCGAGGATCTCGCCCTGCGCGGCCACCGTGATCTTCTGCGACAGGTCGCCGTTGGCCACCGCCGTGCTGACCTGCGCGATGTTGCGGACCTGGCTGGTCAGGTTGGAGGCCATCGAGTTCACCGAGTCGGTGAGGTCCTTCCAGGTGCCCGCCACGTTCGGCACCTGCGCCTGGCCGCCCAGCTTGCCCTCGGTGCCCACCTCGCGCGCCACCCGGGTCACCTGCTCGGCGAAGAGGCGCAGCGTGTCGGTGAGGCCGTTCATAGTGTCGGAGAGCGCGGCCACCTCGCCGCGGGCCGAGACGGTGATCCGCTGGGTCAGGTCGCCGCGGGCCATCGCGGTCGCCACCTGCGAGATCGACCGCACCTGATGGGTCAGGTTGGAGGCCATCGTGTTGACCGAGTCGGTCAGGTCCTTCCAGGTGCCGGCCACGCCGCGGACGTCGGCCTGACCACCCAGCTCCCCCTCGGTGCCCACCTCGCGGGCCACCCGGGTCACCTCGTCGGCGAACGACGACAGCTGATCCACCATCGTGTTCACCGTGCGGCCGATCCGGAGGAATTCACCCCGCAGAGGTCGTCCGTCCATCTCGAGTGCCATGTGCTGGGAGAGGTCGCCGTCGGCCACGGCCACGATCACGCGGGAGATCTCGGTGGTCGGGCGGCCCAGATCGTCGATCAGCGAGTTCACCGAACGCACCGAGTCGACCCAGGCGCCGTCCAGGCCCTCCTCGTCGAGGCGCTCGGTGAGGCGGCCGTCCCGGCCCACGATCCGGCCGATGCGGCGCAGCTCGAGGGTCTGCCGTTCCTGCAGCGTGACGACCTCGTTGAACGCGTCCGCGACCTCGCCGGCGGTGCCGGACCACCGGGGCAGGCGTACCTTGAGATCGCCGCGCCGGACCCGCCGCAATGCCTCGGCAAGCTCGCCGAGCAGGGCGGTCTCGTCCGGCGCGCCGGTCCTGACCTTGTTGGCCGCAGTCATGCTGTCCTCACTCGCCGTCGACAGTCATAAGGTGCTTCATCATCCCTCGCCCGAGCGGGTCATTGCGAGACACGGCTTTGTGCATCGAGCGGGGTACAGGAGAGGATGCAGTCGTGTCCGTGGAGGCAGGAACCCCGAGCGCGCTGGTGCGCCGGGTCCGGCTGCCCAACGATCGGCGTACGCCCGCCGCCGCCCGCGCCCTGGTCCGCTCGGTGCTCGAGGAGGCAGAGCTGGATGCGCTGCTCAACGAGGCTCTGTTGCTGACCACCGAGCTTTCCACGAACGCGGTGGTGCACGCCAACACCGAGCTGGACATCGAGGTGGCCGCCGACCCGGCCGGGCTCACGGTCACCGTCACCGACTTCGCCCCCGGCCCGGTCGAGCAGCTCGCGGTCGGCCCGCGGAACGAGAGCGTGGACATCGGCGAGGTTGCGGAGCGTGGTCGCGGGCTGCTCCTGGTCGATCACTTCGCCAGCCGCTGGGGCACCGTGCACGAGGGCACCGGCAAGGGCGTGTGGTTCCGCCTCGAGAACAGGCCCGGGTCCGTACCCGGGGTGTCGGCGGTGCCGGCCGCCGCCGTGCCCGAGGGGGACGCGCCCGGGGTCGGCGCGTTGACGGCGCTCCTCGAGGTCAACCCCGAGCGGGCCACCGACGAGGGGCTCGCCGACTTCGCGCTCGAGCTGCTCTCTCGGCTGTCCCGGCTGACCGGCGCGGCCGGTTGCGTGGTGCGCCTCGACCGCGGCGACGGCACCGGTGCGCAGCTGCTGGCCCGCTACGGCCGGGCGCCCCGCGACGACGCGGCCACCATCCGGATCCCGCTCACCGTGCAGCGGCCGTACACCGGCGAGCTCGAGCTGGACGCCTCCCCCACCGGGTACGGCCGGCCGCTGGCCACTATCGTCGTCGAGCGGCTGTCGCTGCACCTGGAGAACGACCGGCTGCGGCGCACCGACCTGCGCCGGCAGACCTGGCTGACCTTCCTGGCCGAAGCCAGCGAGCTGCTCGCCCAGTCGCTCGACGTCAACCTGACGATGGCGCTGATCCCGCAGCTCGTGGTGCCGCGGCTCGGCCAGTGGTGCGCGGTGCACACCACCGACACGTGGGGCCGGCTGCAGCTGGCCGCCGCCACGCACGCCGACGAGGCGGCCGTCCCGCAGCTGCACGCCACGCTCGCCGAGTCGGGGCCCGACTCGGTGCTTGCCCGGCTCGAGGAGGCGTCCCGGCTCGGCACACAGGTGATGTTCGGGGCGCCGGCGGAGGGTTTCGCGGTGCCGCTGGTGGCGCGTGGCCAGCGGCTCGGCACGCTGGCGGTGGGCCGGCACCACCGGCACCGCCACGACGCCGAAGAGGTGGCGGTGCTGGAGGACGTGGCCCGCCGCGCCGCCCTGGCGATCGACAACGCCCGGATCCACGACGAGAGGCGCAAGGTCGCGCGTACGCTCCAGGCCTCGCTGCTGCCGCCGGCGCTGCCGCACGTGGACGGCGTCGGGTTCGCCGCGGAGTACGTGCCGACCGGGTCCGAGGTGGGCGGCGACTTCTACGACGTGGTGCCCTCGTCCGCCGGGGACGGCTGGGTCGTCGTGGTCGGTGACGTGTCGGGCAAGGGTGTGCAGGCCGCGACCGTGACCGGGCTGGTCCGCGACGTGATCCGGATCCTGGTCGACGACGGCAAGCCGATGACCGAGATCCTCTGCCGGGTCAACCGGACCCTCGTGCAGCGCGGCGGCGGGCGGTATTGCACGCTCGCGATGGCGTCGGTGACCAAGTCGCCGGACGGCACCCTGTCGGTCTGCCTGCACCTGGCCGGGCACGACCGGGCGGTGCTGGTGCGGGCGGACGGCAAGACGGCCTTCGTCGGCGAGGGCGGCACGGCGCTCGGGCTGCTGGAGACCATCTCGTCGCCGGACGTCGCGGTGACGCTGCGGCCGGGCGACTCGCTGATCTTCTACACCGACGGGGTGACCGAGCGGCGGCGCGGGCGGGAGCTGTTCGGCACCGCGCGGCTGCGGGATGCGGCGGGTCCTCTGGCGGGGTATCCGGCGGACGTCATCGCCGCCCGGCTGCGGTCCACGACGATCAACTTCTCGGTCGAGGAGCCGCGGGACGACATCGCGATCCTGGTGCTGCGCAACGACGCCTGAAAAGTGTCGTACCCGCGTGGCAGGGTCTCCACCATGGCCAAGACTCAGTACTACACCGCGACGACCCTCGATGGATTCATCGCCGATCAGGACAACTCGCTCCAGTGGCTCTTCGACGCCGACTCCGGTGGCAACGACGCCTTCAAGCCCTTCTTCGCCGGGGTCGGCGCCTTCGCGATGGGCCGCACCACCTGGGAGTGGGTGATCGATCACGAGAACCTCCGCGCCGACCCGTCGGCGTGGCACAGGTTCTACGGCGACGTGCCCGCGTGGGTCTTCAGCAACCGCGACTTGGAGCCGGTCCCGGGGGTGGACGTCCGATTCGTCCGGGGTGACGTGCGGCCGGTGCACGCCGACATGAGGGCTGCGGCCGGCGACCGCAACATCTGGCTCGTGGGCGGCGGCGAGTTGGTCGGCCAGTTCGTCGACGCCGGGTTGCTCGACGAGATCATCGTCGGGGTCGCGCCGGTCACGCTCGGGGCCGGAGCGCCGCTGCTGCCGCGCCGGCTGCTCTCCGACCGGCTCACCCTGACGTCGGTGCGGCAGGAGCATCAGTTCGCCTATCTAACGTACGAGGTGGCCTGACTCGTTTCTGCCCTATATGTCCGCTGCCCGTGGCATCGTGATTGTCGTGAAGACGCAGTACTACACGGCCACCTCGCTCGACGGGTACATCGCCGATCCGGACAATTCGCTCGACTGGCTCTTCGAGGTCGACGAGGGCACGGACAACCCGTTCGGCGCGTTCTTCGCCGGCGTCGGGGCGTTCGCGATGGGTGCCACGACCTACGAGTGGATCCTCGAGAACGACAACCTGCTCGAGGAGCCGCAGAACTGGCACGACATGTATGGCGACGTGCCGTGCTGGGTCTTCACCCATCGCGACCTGCCGCCGGTGCCGGACGCGAACATCTTCTTCATCAGCGGCGACGTCAAGCAGGTGCACGACGCCATGGTGGTCGCCGCCCAGGGCAAGAACGTGTGGCTGGTGGGCGGCGGCGAGTTCGTCGGCGAGTTCGCCGACCTGGGCCTGCTCGACGAGATCATCCTGGGCGTGGCGCCGGTGACGCTGGGCGCGGGGGCGCCGCTGTTGCCCCGCCGGCTGACGTCGCAGCAGCTGGTGCTGACGCACGTGGCGCAGATGGGCCAGTTCGCCTACTTGTCGTACGCGGTGGGCTCGCTGGCAAAATTCGCCCGCCACAAGGCCGCAGACATCCTGGCCACCCACGACCCGGCCCCGGTCCCCTAAGTCGGTCCCGCGCCCGCCGCCCGACCGGCAGCCACCGCCACCGGTCTGCCGCGCCACCCCGCCAGCCGCGCCACCCCGCCAGCCGCGCCACCCCGCCAGCCGCGCCGGCCGTCGGTCGAGCTGAGCTGTGGCGTGACCCGCTCCCTGCCCAATGCCGGCCGCACTCCGAATCTCGCTCGCTGTGACTCGAATGGTCGACAAAATTGCCGGGGAGCGTGAGGCTTCCGGGGTGGAGATTCACGCCCTTGACGCCGGGCGGTTGTCCGGCGCGGTCGACCTCTTCGAGAGCAACCCGACCATGCGCGGGTGCTGGTGCCAGTACATGCGGCTGAAGTCCAGCGAGGTCAGCGCGGGCTGGGGTGACGGCAACCGGCGCCGCTTCGCCGAGCAGGCACGTTGCGAGGATCCACCGAGCGGGTTGCTCGCCTACGACGACGGTGGGACGACCGTCGGATGGTGCGCGGTGGGTCCGCGGTCGCGCTTCGCTCGCCTCCTGCGCTCACCGCTGACCAAGACGTGGGACCGGGCCGAAGACGACACCGTGTGGTTGCTGCCGTGCTTCTTCGTCCGCAGCGGTCACCGCCGTAAGGGCGTCACCCACCGGCTGCTGCTGGCCGCGATCGAGCACAGCCGCAGCAACGGCGCCGTGGCGTTGGAGGCAATGCCGCTGGCAGGCGCCGGCCCCCACAAGTCGGACCGCTACTACGGCACGGAGCCCCTCTTCGAGGCATGCGGCTTCACGGTGCAACACCGCCCTTCCGCGGGCCGCGTCCTGATGCGCCTGCCCCTCTGACCGAATGAGCGGTAGCCACCCGTGCACCGGCTCGACACACCACGCCGCAAAAACCGCGCCGCACCTCGAAGTGGTAGCCCAGCCGCGCATCCCAACCCGAAATAGGCCCGTGGCCTACCACTCTCCGCCCGACCCGCCGGGTCACGCCCCACAGTGGTAGCCCAGCCGTGCATCCCGACCCAAGATGGGCCCGTGGCCTACCACTTCGGCCCGCCGCCGGGCCAAGCCAGGCACTGGTAGCCCAGCCACCCGGAGAGCCCCGCGGCGAGTGCATGGCCTACCACTCCCGGCCAGCCCACCGGGCCAAGCCCCGACACTGGTAGCCCAGCCACGCATGTCACCCCTCAGAGAGTGGATGGCCTACCACTTTCCGCCCACCCGCCGCGCAGGCCCCACAGTGGTAGCCCAGCCACCCGAACCGCGCCTCCACGGGTGCATGGCCTACCACTATTCGCCCGTTCGCCGGGCCGAGCGCCACAGTGGTAGCCCAGCCGGGCATCCCGACCAGAGACAGGCCCGTGGCCTACCACTACTCGCTCACCCGCCGGCCCGAGCCCGACACTGGTAGCCCAGCCGCGCATCCGAACCCGAAATAGACCCCTGGCCTACCACCTTCCGGCGACCCGGTGAACCAAGCCCCCAAAGTGGTAGCCCAGCCGGGCATCCCGACCGGAGATTGGCCCGTGGCCTACCACTTCTCGATCGCCCGGCGGGCCGCGCCCGACATTGGTAGCCCAGCCACCCGAGGCGCCCCTCCGCGAGTGGATGGCCTACCACTTTGGCGCCGGGCCGAGGCGCCCCCGGACGTCGGCCAGCCACCTGGGCGTCCGGCAGCTGGGTGGGGGCTTTCGGTTCGGGCTAGAACAGCTCTTCCCTGTGGGCCATGTCCAGCTGGCGGGCCAGGTCCGGCGGGGCGGCGACCAGGACCGCCCGGCCGCTGCGGGCCATCAGGACGTTGCGGACCGCGTCGACTATCGCCTCTATGCGCTCCGGCTCCAGGCTGCCCGGCAGGACCGCGTGGACGGTGCCCAAGCCGGCCGATCCCCGGAACGGGATCGCCCCGCGGGCCGCGTCGCCCAGCGCGTAGACCGCCGCATGCAGGTCCTCCAGGCGGACCGCGATGCGGAGCGCCACGTCCTTCGGGCCGAAGGGGTATCTGCCCCACCACAGCGGCGCCGTCTCGGAGGCCTCGCCGCCCAGCG
>NZ_JBFAZH010000333.1:0-6987 GCF_040681735.1 Actinoplanes sp. NPDC051633
GTCCAGCGCGGACCCCGAGGTCGCCGTCGACCTGATCCTCGGCCCGCTCTACTGGCGGCTCGCGGTCGCCCGGGGCGAGATCAGCGACGACTACCTGCAGAAGCTGACCGCGGCGGTCATGGCCGCGCTGAAAGCCGGTCCGCCGGCAGAGAGCTGAGCTCCGGCGCCGGCATCAAGCGGTCAGGGTGTGGCATTCAACAAGTCGAGCACGTTGTGCTGACAGCTGTGGTTGGTGGGCACGAACGGACCGGCCCAATGGCTGCCGTACTGGTCCAGCGCGTTGCGGTTGGTCGCGTAGTTGCTGTCCGCGTTGCGTCGCAGGTACGTGGTGTACGCGCCGCCGACCGCCGCGTTCAGCACGCCGAGCCCGCGTACCCCCGCGCCCTTGAAGCTGGCGCCGTCGCCCGAGCACCCGCTCTCGTTCGGCTCCGTCATGATCCCGCCCGGGCTCAGATACGAGCTGGTCGTGAACGCGTCGCCGATCCGCCGCGCGGTGGCCAGTGCGTTCGCGTCGCCGGTCAGCCGGTTGAGCTGGACCAGGGCGTTGATCAGCACGCCCTGGTTGTAGGTCCAGGTCACGTCGCCGTTGTTGCGGCAGGTGCTGAGGTTGATGCCGTCGTTGACCAGGTTGGAGCCGTTGATCATGCCGGTGCTCTGAAACCAGGCCCAGCCTGCCTGGGCCCGCTGCCGGTACACCGTGTCGCCCGGGATCCGCTGGGACAGCAGCGAGTTGAGCTGGATGTAAAGGCTGTTGGAGATCGCGTTCTTGTAGGTGCGGGCGGTGTTCCACCAGATCCCGCCGCCGCAGCGGGTGTCCCAGTACGCCGCCATGTGGTCGGCGTCCGCGCGGGCGGTGTTCAGGTAGCGGCTGTCGCCGGTCCGGTCGTAGGCGGCCACCCAGGCCGCGCCCCACCAGCCGGTGTCGTCGAGATACTCGTTGCGGAACTGGCCGAGGCGCGAGTTGACGTTGCGGTTGTAGGTCTCCGCGATCACGTACTCGTAGCTGGGCATGCCGCTGATCCGGAAGCTCTCGATCATCGCGCTCAGCGCGTTCGCGCCGGTCCACCAGCCGTTGCCGTCGAAGAGGCCGGTGTTGCGGTCCCACAGCATCATCAGCGCGGTCGAGGCGGCGGTCCGCCGGTCCCAGGCGTTCCAGTTGCTGCGCGCCCAGGCCGTGCACACGATCTCGGGCCGGTCACCGGCCTTGCCGCAGGCCCGCAGCGCGCCGACCCCGCGGGCGCCCCAGTCGTCGACGTTGTACTGCAACGTGCGCCAGCTCGTGCCGCCGGCCGGGACGGCGGCGTTGCCGATCCGGCCCTCCCAGGTCTTCCCGCCGTCGAAGGAACGGTCCAGCCACACCTCGTCGCCGCTCTGGCCGCCGTCGACCGTGCCCCAGGCCATCGCGTCGGTGTCGTTGACGTGCAACCGGAACGTGCGGCCGAAGAGGCCGACGCTGACCGGCGCCCGATCGGAGGGTGCGAGGCCCGGGTCGCGGGCGTCGCAATAGCGGTTGCAGATGGTTGCCGCGCCGGCGGGCGTGGCTGCGAAGGGAAGGGGGATGAGAGCCGCCGCGGTCGTGACGATCGCGAAACCAGCCAGTCTGCGCATCGACATACTTGAAACAAACCGCACAGATTGTTAAACGTCAATGCCTTGCCCGCCCTCAGCCAAAATCTCGGGCGTGGACGGGAAGAAACAACCCGCCTGATACCGCGTTGTTCTCGACCCGCCACGCTCGGTGGCCGAAGGATGCACCATGCGCGACACCACCATCCTCGACGCGGCCGCCCTGCTGGCCTTGGCCATGGGCCGTGGCCCGGCGATCTCCCCGCCGGCGTTGAAGATCAACCCCTCGATCCCGGCCTTGGCGGGGGTTTGGCGCAGCGAGGACGGCACGGTCCATCTGACCCTCAAAAGCGATCACTCGTACGCGCTGAGCGTCGCCGGCCGCAAGCGGAACGCGCAGGGCTCATACCTCCTGGACGGCCCCGACCTGCGACTCCGCGACGACAGCGGCCTGCGCACCCCGGCCCGCCTCGCCGGCGGCGCCATTGAGATGGCCGGTCACGAGCTGCTCCCGCTAAGCCCTCCGGGGGTCGCGCCGATCGGAAGGTGACCGACCGGGAGGGGGAGGCATGCGGCGGACGACGGCTGTGATCGTGGTGGCGCTGTGCGTGCCGCTCGCCCTCACCGGCTGCAGCGCGCTGGGGCTGGACAGCACGATGGTGCCGGACACCTCCACGTCCGCCTCGCCCGGCCCGGTCAGCGGGGCCGGATGGATCGTCTCCACGCAGGGCAGCGCGACACCGAGTCCCGTGCCGTCCCGCGGCGGTGGGAGCCGGTCGCCCGCGCTGCCGCCCGTGTCGTTCCTGCCGATGGACCCGAGCTGCACCAAGCAGTGGACCGTCGACCCGGTGCTGATCCCGATGACCGTCACCCCGGCGAAGGGGTCGTTCACGGTGAGCTGGCCGCGGCAGTACGCCTCCAACTACCGGATCGCGGCGATCCCGCAGCCGCTGAGATCCGGCAGCCAGCCCGCCTACACCTGGCAGGACGTCCCGGCCCCATCGGGCTGCACGGTCACCGCCACGATCACCGGCCTGAAATCCGGCACGCCCTACGTGGTGTGGCTGGACGCCCCGACCACCGGATACGAGCAGGACGGCACCCGGCACCCCTACAGCGGCAAGTCCGGCGTGGTTTACCCGCTCTAGCTTCTCAGGCGGCGATGGCGTTGCGGCCGCTCCACTTGGCGGCGTAGAGGCGCTCGTCGACGGCCCGGAACAACGCCTCACCGGTGACGCCCTCGGTCCACTCCGCCATGCCCACGCTGACCGTGAGGCGTACGCCCGGCAGCACGTCCAGCCGTGCGACCGCCAGCCGGATCCGCTCCGCCACCTCCCGGGCCGCGGCCGCGTCGCCGCGCAGGAACAGGACGAACTCATCGCCCGCGTACCGCACCGCCACGTCACTGGCCCGGCAGTGCCGCCGCAGCAGGCCGGCCACGTCCCGCAACACGCGGTCGCCGGTGCTGTGCGAGAACGCGTCGTTCACCGCCTTGAAGTGGTCGAGGTCCACCAGCAGCAGGGTGAGCGGGCGGCCCAGCCGTCCGTCGTCGATCTGCTCCAGCAGCAGGTCGAAGTGGCGGCGGTTGCCCAGACCGGTCAGTGCGTCCCGGCGGCTCTCCTGCTCGGCGTGCTCGCGGGCCGCCTCGAGCTCCTCCCGCTGCCGGGCCTGCCGGAACATGCCCACGCGTTGCAGGCGCAACTGCCACAACTCGCGCACCTGACCGGCCACCACCGCGAAGAGGTCACGGCTGGGCTGCCCGCCGTCCATCGCGAGCGCGGTCAGGCCCATCTCGTACCGGATGATCGGCCGCTCGTCCGGCAGCGCCGCGGTGAAGCCGCAGGACTGGTGGGCGGCCAGGAACTCGCGGCGGGACTCGGCCAGGGCGCCCGACTCGCGCAGGCTGATGCCCAGCGCCAGGTGCGCCATCCGGGCGAACTCCCAGCTCTCACCGGCGCGCAACGGCATGATCGCGGAGTTGGCGAGCTTCTCGGCCACCGCGATGTCGCCCAGCTTGGCCAGCGCCAGCGCCTGAACCGCGGTCATGCACGGGTCGCCGGGGTGCTGGTCGAGCCAGCGGCGGGTGATCGCGGCGCTGCGGCGCAGCCGGGTGGCGCCCTCCTCGGCCCGGCCGACGTGCGCCAGCCGCAGGCCCCAGTAGAGCAGGGTGCGCGAGTAGATCAGGTCGAATGAGGTGGTCCTGGTCGGGCGCTCGTCGAGTGCGACCAGGTGTTCGTAGGCCTCCGCGGCGGTCTCGTACATCTGCGCGACCGCGGCCGCCTGCGCGAACGAGCACGTCGCCGAGCGGTGCCGTTCGGTGCGCGGACCGGCGTCCAGGAGCATGCCGGCCCGGGCGAGGTACCGCATGCCGTCCACGTACCGGGTCTGTAGCACGCGCATCTGCGCCAGGTCGCACAGCACCTTGGCCTCGGCGAGCAGGTTGCCGGTCCGGCGGTGGGTGCGCAGCAGCTCCTCGCCGATCGCGGTGGCCTCCTCGATGCGGCCCATGTCGAGGTACGCGTACATCCGGCCCTGGCGCAGGAAGTTGGCCGACCTGTCGTCGCCGACGGCGTTCGCGATCATCAGGAACGCGTCCGCGGCGCGGAGGGCCTCGGGCGCCCGGCCGGTGTTGGCAAGTATATGCACCTTACGTGCAAGAAGATGGAGTGGGCCGTAAGCGGTTACGGGCACGGGGAGGCGCCTGTCCTCCTCGATCCACTCCGCCATCCCATCAGTATCTTCCGTTTACTGCACAAGCCAATACCGCTGTCCGAAAGACCTGACTTCTGCATTCTCCGAAACGGTCAGAACCCGGACCGCCGGGACCGTCCGCGACCACTACCGCGCCGGTCATGGGGTGTAGCTCGACTTGCCCGGGGGTAGCCGAAAAGATGCGCGCACTCATCATCAACTGCACCCTCAAGCCCGCCCCGCAGCCGTCCAACACCGAGGCGCTCGCCCGGGTGGTCGCGGAAGCCATGGAGAAGGACGGCGTGACGGTCGAGTGGGTCCGCGCGGTCGACCACGACATCAAGCCGGGCGTGGAGAACGACATGGGCCCCGGCGACGCCTGGCCGGCCATCCGGGAGAAGGTGCTGAACAGCGAGATCCTCGTGATCGCCACGCCGACCTGGGTGGGCAAGCCCTCCTCGGTGGCGCAGCGGATCATCGAACGGATGGACGCGCTGATCTCGGAGACCGACGACAACGGCGTCCCCGTCGCGTACAACCGGGTGGCCGGCGTCGTGAACACCGGCAACGAGGACGGCGCGCACCACGTGATCGCCGAGGTCACCAGCGCGCTGGCGGACATCGGATACACCATTCCGGGCCAGGCCTGGACCTATTGGCACCTCGGCCCCGGCCCGGGCCCGGACTACCTCGACGACCAGAAGGGCCATGACTTCGCGGCCAAGACCGGCCGGGCCATGGCCCAGAACCTGGTCACCGTCGCACGAGCTCTGGCAACGACTCCTCTGCAGGCGCCGCCGTCCTGACCCGGTCGACCCGGACGGGCCACCAGTTGGCCCGTCCGAGCAGGGCCATCGTGGCCGGCACCAGCACCATCCGGACCAGCGTGGCGTCGATCAGCACCGCCACCGCCATGCCCAGCCCGAGCGTCTTCACCGTGACGTCCGGGTCGAGCGCGAAGCCGGCGAACACCGCGACCATGATGGCCGCCGCGCTGGTGATGACCCGCCCGGTCGCGGCCAGCCCGCGCACCACGCTGCCGTTCGCGTCCCCGGTCGCCAGATAGTCCTCGCGCACCCGGGCGAGCAGGAACACCTCGTAGTCCATGGACAGTCCGAAGAGGATGGTGAACATCAGGATCGGCACCCAGCCGGACACCGGGTTGCCGTGCGGGAGGCCGACCAGGCGGGCGCCGGTGTCGGACTGGAACACCGCGGTCACCACGCCGAACGCGGCCGCCACCGAGAGCAGGTTCATCACCGCCGCCTTCAGCGCGACGACCGGTGCGCGGAGGAGGATCGTCAGCAGCAGCACGGAAAGCGCCACCACGAAGCCGATGACCACCCAGAGGCGGCCGGCCAGCCGATCGGAGATGTCGCTGAAGGTTGCGGCGGGACCGGTCACGTGGACTCCGTCCGGCATCGCCTGCCGGATGGTCTTGACGGCCGCTGCGGTGTCCTCATCGGACGGTGCGGACGCGAGCTCGACCACCAGCACGGAGTCCCCGAGCGGCGAAACCTGCGCGACATCGCCGATCGTGCGCAGCGTGCCGGCCACCTCCGGCACCCGGGCGGTGTCCTCCACGGCAACCAGCATCGGCAGGTTCGCGCCTGCCCCGAATTCCGCGGCGACCATGTCATAGGCCCGTCGCACCGTGTTCGACTCCGGCTGCGTGCCGGCGTCCTGTGGCCAGGTGCGCATGCCGAGCAGTGGGGCGGCCAGGGCGGCCAGGGCGATCAGCGACAGCACCGCGGCAAGGACCGGCCGGTTCGCGACCCGCCTGGCCCAGCCCTCGATCGCGCTCGGTCCGCTGGTCTTTCCACGCCGGACCCTCCGCGGGAGGATCCGGTTCCCGGCCAGCGCGCAGAGCGCCGGCACCAGGGTGATCGCGGCCAGCATCACCGCGCCGACGGTGGCGAACGTCGCATACCCGAACGACGAGTAGACCGGCAGGGTCGACAGCTTCAGGCCGAAGAGCGACACGAGCACGGTCAGCCCGGCGATCAGCACGGAATGGCCGGCCGTGGCGGTGGCCTCGGCTGCGGCATCCCGCGGCGACCGGCCCTGGCGCAGCCCGTCGAGGTGGCGGGCGACCAGCAGCAGCGCGTAATCGATGCCCACGCCCAGGCCGACCATGGTCGCCACCGTCGGGGCGGTGCCGCTGATGTCGGTGACCGCGGCCAGCAGCCCGATCGCCGTACTGCCCACGCCCAGCCCGAAGAGGGCGACCAGCAGCGGCAGGCCGGCCGCCACCACCGAACCCAGCGCGAACACGAGGATCAGCAGGGCCGCGACGATGCCGATGCCCTCGGCCAGGCCGTTCGGCGCGGAGAAGTTCTCCGGCACCGAGCCGCCCAGCTCGACCTGGAGGCCGGCGGCCTTCGCCGGGCTCGTGGCTTCGGTCAGCGCGTCGACACCCTCGGTGCCGTGGAAATCGGTGACCGGAACGCTGTAGCCGACCGCGAGCAGAGCTGTGTCGCCGTCCGCGGAGAGTCGCGGCGGCGCCACGGCGGCGACTCCGGGCAGACCCGCGAGCCGGTAGCTGACGGCGGTGAGCACGGCCGGGTCGACCTTGCCGCCGGCACGGTCGTGCACGATCACGCGGGCGTCCGCGCCGGCCGCCGCCGGCATCCGGTCCCGCAGGAACTCGGTGCCGGCCTGGCTGGGCGTACCCGGAATGTTGTAGTTGTCCTTGGTTTCGCCGCCGGCGGCGAAGTTCCATGCGGTCAC
>NZ_JBFAZH010000334.1:0-6979 GCF_040681735.1 Actinoplanes sp. NPDC051633
GTGATCGACGCTCTGCTTCGCCGCCGGGGTCAAGTCGCCGGCGGGGAGGCCGAGGGCGGTGAGGATCCCGGCGACGGGCACGCGGTAGCGGCTGCCGACGCGCAGGACCGGCGCCGGGAACTGGTCGTTCTTGGCGAGTTCGTAGGCCAGCGACCGGCCGAGCCCGAAGGTGCGCCCGGCGGTCGGTAGATCGGTGACGGCGCCCAGGTCGCGGATGCGGGTCTCGGTCCAGACTCCGTTGTCGCTGTCGTCGGTGCTGTTCATGGCGAGGGTGCTCCTGTCAGGAGGGACGGATGGATCGGCGGTCCGCCTCGGGGCTGACCGCCGACACCCTCAAACCGGCCTCTGTCAGCTCCAGCGAACACATGCCGGTCTCACAGGGGGCTGTCAATGTCTCACCAATCTCTGACATGGCAGCCCAGCCGGCAATCGGCCGCGGACCGGCGGGGCCGCTGTGGCTCTGACAACCGCCGCTGCCGGGAAGCGCAACGTCCCCGCGAGCTGTGCCGGACCCCTCGCCGACCAACAGCACGACAAGCGGCGTGATCGGCAGCGTCTGGCGCTTATCGATGTCGGCGACGAAGTGCGGCAGCGGCACGTCCAAGATGGCGCGCCCGGACACGGTGCCTGATGTCATGGCACGCGAGAACGCCGCCGCCACCGTCGTGGCTTGGTCGCCGGGCTGCCGCCCGCCGGCGGCGAACGGTCCCTGTCACTGTCAATCCGCAGGCCAAACCCGGCAAGGCTCTGGCTTGATGGTCGCGACGCCGACAACCAGTGACATTCGGTTCGGTCTAGCAGGCGCGGACTGTCACCCGCGTGCCTGTGTCATACGGAACCGCTGGCGCACACCGTGTCACGACGTCCGTTGCCCCCTTCTGACAGAAGCGGGAAGCCATGTCAGACACCGGCCCGGCGAACGACAACGTCCGGACATCGCACCGCGAGTGTCAGTCGCAGCGGCACGTGACGTCGGACCTGCGATGTCAGCAACACGTGAGACGTTGACAGACACTGTCAGACCGGCACGTGTTCGCCAGAGCTGACAAACGCCGTTTTGAGAGATGGACGCGGCAGCAAGCCTTGTCGTGGGTCCTACAGCGCGTGTCTGCGAACACTGCCGACGGTGGCGTGCCGTGCCCTGCGCCCGCACGGTGATCCCGTCCGGCGGCGGGCTGCTGCCGGGTCGGCGCCCGGCGAGTAGCGGTCGGCGGCGGTCGGCGTCTTGAGTGGCCGACACCAGGGGCCCACCGCGGGTGCCAATTCTTGGTCTTGATCGTTCTTGCTTGGAGAGGCATGTTGATGCTCGTATCCGTTGTGCTGGTCACGGTCTCGGCGTCCGTGTTGATGTCAGCCTGGGCGTCAGGGTTGACGTCGGTCTTCAGCCGGACCCCCGAACCGACCCCGGCTCCCATCTCACAGGGCAGGTCAGCCCGGCTGTCGATGTCCGGCACAAGTGCTCCGACAGACCCTGCGTGTCTGCGGGTCTCTCCCCATAGGGGACGCTGTGGATGATCCTGTCCTGCGTGTGCAGTCTCAGCTCACCGCCCGCGACCGCATCCTGCTCGGTTGGCTCTACGACCACGGCGTCCTGACCACACCCCAGCTCGCCAACGCCCTGTTCCCGTCCCTGGACTTCTGCCAACGCCGACTGCGGACCCTCTACCGACTTCGGCTGATCGCCCGCTTCCGCCCCCAGCGGGCCGACGGCGGCTCCTACCCCTACCACTGGGTCATCGACCAGCTCGGCGCCGAAGTCGTCGCCGCAGCCCGCGACGAACGGCCCCCGCGCCGCGACCACGCCCGCCTCGAACGCCGCCGCTGGACCTCCACCCGCACCCTGACCCACCGCCTCGGCGTCAACCAGTTCTTCACCGACCTCGCCGGCCACGCCCGCACCCACCCCGGAACTCAGCTGCGGCAATGGCTGCCGGAGGCAGCCTGCCAACGCGCTGGCACCTTCACCCACCCAGACGATCCCGCTCTCGTCCGGGCCTACCAACCACGAGTACGTCCAGACGGCTACGGCCTGTGGATCGACACCGGCCGCAAGATCCCGTTCTTCCTCGAATACGACACCGGCGCCGAACAGCTCAGCATCCTGGCCACCAAACTCACCGGCTATCACGACCTGTTCACCACGATCGGCCAGGCGTGGCCGGTACTGTTCTGGCTGCACTCCGCCGCCCGTGAACGCAACCTCCGCACCCGGCTCGCCGACCTGACCGCCACGCTCCCGATCGCTACCGGCACTCGCGACCGAGTCACGTCACGCGAGTCATCGCCAGCAGGCAGCGTATGGGCGATCGACGGTTGCGAGGAACGGGTATCGCTCACCCGATCTGGCGGTCTGCATCGCCTGACTCGGTACCTATCGCGGGTTGAATACGGATTGTCCCGCAAATCAAACACGATGGGTACCGCGAATCGAAAGCCAAGGCCCCCGCAAATCGAAAGCTCAGCGGTATGATGAAGCGTGCCCACACCGCACCTCATCCCGCGCCGCGCCACGGCCCAGGTGACCGCAGCCCTGGCCGACACCCGTGTCGTGCTGATCAGCGGAGCCCGCCAAGCGGGAAAGAGCACCCTGGTCCGCATCGTCGCCGGCGACCGACCCGCAGAGCGCCGCGACCTCGACCGAGCCCAGGACCGAGCCGCGGCGACCGCCGACCCGGTCGGCTTCGTCGACTCCGCAGAGCTCCTGGTCATCGACGAAATCCAGCGCGCGCCCGAGCTGCTGCTGGCCATCAAGGCCGCCGTTGACGAAGACCCCCGACCCGGCCGCTACCTGCTCACCGGATCATCACGACTCTTCGGCATGATCGCCGCCCCGACGCGCTGCCGGGCAGGATGGAGACGGTCGAGCTCTGGCCATTCTCCCAGGGCGAACTCGACAGCGAACTCGACGCATTCATCGATGCGATATTCGCGTACGGCCCCGACCTGCACCACGAGTCCACTGTCACCCGAGCCGACTACGCGGCCCGAATCGTCCGAGGCGGCCTACCCGAGGCGACAACCCGAGACGACGTACGCCGCCGCCAACGGTTCCTCGACGCGTACGTCCAAGCCCTCATCGACCGTGACGTACGCCAGCTCTCCGACATCCAGCACAAGGGCGAGCTGCGCAAACTGGTACGCCTGCTCGCCGCCAGATCTGCGACCATCATCGCCGCCAACTCCCTGGAATCCGCACTCGGCCTGAGCCGGCCGACGGTAGCGCGTTACCTCCAAGCCTTGGAGGAGATCTTCCTGGTCAAGCGGATCCCAGGCTGGTCCCGCAATCTCGGCACCCGAGCGACCGCTGCGGCAAAGCTGATCTTCGTCGACTCGGGCATCGCGGCCAACGAACTCGCCACCGACGCCCGCGCACTGCTCAGACCCGGAGCACCGTTCGGCCCGCTGCTCGAATCGTTCGTTCTGTCCGAGCTGTCTCGCCAGCTCACCTGGTCCGAGCAATCCGTTGAGCTGTCCCACTACCGCGACCAGAGCAGATACGAGGTTGACGCAGTCCTGGAGAACCGAGCCGGCCAGGTCGTTGGTATCGAAGTCAAAGCCGCCACCACCGTCGGTCTCGACGACTTCCGTGGGCTACGCCGACTCGCCGACCGCCTCGGCGACGACTTCATCGCCGGCGTCGTCCTCTATACCGGCAGCAGCACCTTGCCCTTCGGCGACAAGCTCCGCGCCATACCAGTCAGCGCCCTATGGCAAGTACCTGCACCGGCAGCAGGCTGACCAGATCCGCTCTGCCCGCGGAGGCACGGAGGGACCCGTGAATCAGTCGCTCTGTGCAGAATGCCGCTTATGGTGCCATTCCAGAGGGCACACGAGCCTCATCGTATTTGCTTGTTTGACCCCAGGTTGTCAGCTAGCCGGATGCCGACGACCTCGACGTCGATGCCATCACCGCGGAGGCGGCGGGCGGCGCGGTAGAGCGCGACCTGGGAGAAGGTGTAAAGAGTCTCCGCCGTGAGCGGCTTACCGGACTTCAGCGCGATGCCGTAGACGATTTTCGTGGGCCTGAAAGACTCCTTGATCGAATGGCTAGGATCAGCCGCGTGTACCAGCTCGACGAGGCGTTCGCGCGCGTCCTGCTCGTGGAGCAATGAATCTGCGGCCACTTCTCCCTGAAAGAACAGGTGACTCAGCGGCGACGAGCGGTCTGCTCGCTTGATGTGGATCAGCTCGCCGTTCGGGCCGAGCAGGTCGCAGGCCTCGATGCCCTGGCCGCGGTGGTGTTGCCGGGTCTTCAACAGCCGCTTGTCCAGCAGCACGAAGCCGTGTTTGGCCGCCTCCTTGTTGTAAGCGTCCTCGTCGGGCAGCGAGCTGGTCCACGGCGGCAGCGTCACGCCGGCCGGGTGGTGCAGGATCTTCTCGATTTCGGTACGGAGGAAGTCCAGGTGATGTTCGCCGATCTCGTACCAACGGCCCTCGTGGTAGATCATCCGCGCTGACTCGAGGTGGACCTCGGCGGTGATCCATTTGTGGGCGGCGGTTGCCGGGTGGAGCAGGGCTTCGCCGGCTGGATCGGCACACAGTCCGATCGTGCCGGTCTTGAGCCGGTCGAGTCGGCGCCCGGACCGGCGGCCGCGCACCCGGCTGAGGATGTCGTCGAGCTCCAAGTCGGACCGGTAGGCGCGGCGGTACCCGGTCATCTTGATCTCGTGGGTTTCGGTGAGCGGTTCGTACTCGACCAGGTGGGCGGGCATGGCGAGACCGAGGCCGGTCGGTTGCTGCTGGCCGAGGAGGTCGTCGAGGATCAGATCGAGCTTTTCAGTACGGGTCCCGGTGGCCAGCGGCCGGACCTGGGCGATGAACTCCAACTCGGGTATGGGTGTGTCGCGCGCGCAGACACGGCCGATCTCCCGGAGGTCCGCGAGGAGCCGAGCCGGTTCGGTGCTGAGCGGGATCCGCAGGGAGTTCGCCGCCGCGATCGAGACCGGCCGTCGGGCGAGGCGGGTGACGGTGAGCTGCGGGTTGTCGCGCAACTCGCCGCCAACGTGGCCGACGATCTCGCCCCACTGCTCGATCGTGTACTGGCGAATGTGCTGGCCGCCGGGCACCAGGTTGCGGTCCACCCGGCCGCTGGCGGCCAGGACACTGCGGGTGATCTGCTTGATCCGATCCGAGTCGACCGCGCGGATCGCGAACGCGATGCCGAAGCCGGGATCGATCAGGTCGGGGTTGACCATGTGCCGCCCGACGGTGCCGTACGTGAGCACGTAGACCCGGTCGTCCACCGCCACCAGCAGAGCACCTCCGGCGCTGCTGTACCCGACGGCGATGTCGTCGCCGGTCAGTCCGGTGAGGACGGGGCACCAGTCCGCTCGCTCGCGCGGCACCTGCCCACGCGCCAGCAGAGCCGGCGCGCCGGCGACGGTGGTGGGCGTGGTGTCGAACTCCTGCTCGCGCAGGTAGCGGTGGTTGAGCGCACCGCGCAGGCCGGCGGCGTCCGGAGTAACGCCGGTGAGGAGGTAAACGCTGGTGCGATACGTGTTGATGGCTGCGGTCTGTCGCATGGAGATCATCCGATCCAGTGTGGAGGAGTGGCTTGTGTGAACAGAGTACACACATCGTCAACGTCCACGGGACCGTGTCAATGTGTACGATGTCGTCACACTGATGGAGGTCTCAAGCATGAGTGTCAACAACGAGGTCACCGCGGCCGATATTGCTCGCATCGCGGGCGTTGGCCGCGCCGCCGTTTCGAACTGGCGCCGCCGTCACCCGGATTTCCCGTCGCCGGTCGGTGGACCGGCGACCAGCCCGACGTTCGCCTGGCCCGAGGTCGAGTCTTGGCTGACCGCCAACGGCCGGGCCGCATCGAAAAAGCTGACCGGGACGAAGGCGACGGACGTGCTCGCGTTGGCGGAGGCGATGGCCGCCCTCGTGCCGTCCTCGACGCGCGGGCTGGTGCTCGATCCCGCGTGCGGGGACGGCACCCTGCTGGCCGAGGTCGCGCAGTTGCTCGGGCCGCGGGTCCGTTACGTCGGGCGCGCGGACGACATGACCCGGATCGACGTGGCAAAAGATGCTCTAGCCGACGCAGACGCCACGAACGTCGAGATCACCGTCGCGGACGATCAATTCGCCGCGCTGAAGGGTCAGGCAGATGCGGTGGTCTCGATCACGCCAGGTCCGGGGCACTCGATAGACGGGGCTGTTCTGGAGTACGGGCAGCCGAGTCGCGGCGACCACGCCCTGGGCTGGGTCCAGATCTGCCTGGCATGCCTCAAACGCGGCGGCACCGCGATCGTCGCCGTGCCGTTCTCAGCCGCGGTTCGCGCGTCGGCCCGCCGCATCCGAGCTGAACTACTGCGCGCCGGCGTGCTTACCGAGGTGATCGCCCTACCTGAGCGCGCCGTTAACAACACCGCCGCGCCCTGGCAGATCTGGAAACTGACCCGGCCCGCCGATCGACCGGCCTATGTTTTGCGCATGGTCGACCTGACCGACCGCGACGCCGACAACGTCCCCCACGACCCGGAGGCGTGGGCGGCAGTGTTCGCTGACCCCACACGTACCCGGAACGTGCCTTCGATCGAGCTGCTGGATGAAGACGTTCTGCTGGTCCCGGCCACGCACCTTCCCCTCGAAGTGCGCGACCTCACCCCTGACTACCACGAGGCGCGCGAGCGCTACAGCGCGGCGATCGGCCGTCTAGGCGCCGAAGCACCTTCGCTTGCGGCCGGGTCAGGTGAGATCGCTGCCCAGTTGGTCAGCGTCGGCGACCTTGTCCGCTCGGGGGCTCTGACCATCGTGGATCGGGAACGCGCACGGCCCGGCGATGTGGTCGTTCCATCGACATCGGGCGACTTCGCGGCGGTGGTGCTCAATGCGGTGCCGGCCGTCGGGATCAAGGCGGCGTCAGTGATCCGCTGTGATCCGGATTCGCTAGACCCATACTTTCTCGCCTGCTTCCTACGCTCCGCGACCAACCGGCGGCAGGCGGCCGGCACCTCAGGTGGCACCTTTC
>NZ_JBFAZH010000335.1:0-6975 GCF_040681735.1 Actinoplanes sp. NPDC051633
CCCGAACATCGGCGGCTCGACCGCCGACACACCGCGACCGGCGATGCGGGCCAGCGGGGCCTGCCCGATCCGCCCGGCGGCCGCCTCGGAGCCGAGCAGGACGGCGGCGGCGCCGTCGTTGAGCGGGGACGCGTTGCCCGCGGTGATCGTGCCGTCGGCCCGGAAGGACGGCTTGAGCCCGGCCAGCTTCGCCGCCGTCGACCCGGGCCGGATGCCCTCGTCGCGGGCCAGGTCGACGCCGGGCACCGGCACCACGATGTCGTCGTAGAAGCCGGCCGTCCAGGCGGCGTCGGCGAGGTTGTGCGAGCGGGCGGCGAACTCGTCCTGCCGGTCCCGCGAGACGGCGAACCTATCGCCCAGCATCTCGTTGGCCTCGCCCAGCGAGACGGTCCACTCCTCCGGCATGTTCTTGTTGACCAGCCGCCAGCCCAGCGTGGTGGACACGGCCGTGACGTTGCCGGCCGGGAACGCCTTGGCCGGTTTGGGCAGCACCCACGGCGCCCGGGTCATCGACTCGACGCCGCCCGCCACCACGACGTCGGCGTCGCCGGACTCGATCGTCCGGGAGCCGATCATGGCCGCGTCGAGCGAGGAGCCGCAGAGCCGGTTGACGGTCGTCGCCGGCACCGACACCGGCAGGCCGGCGAGCAGCACGGCCATCCGGCCGACGTTCCGGTTGTCCTCGCCGGCCTGGTTGGCACAGCCCCAGGCGACGTCCTCGACCGCCGCGGCGTCGAGGCCGGGCGTCTTGCTGAGGACACCCCGGAGCGCGATCGCGGCGAGGTCGTCGGGGCGCACCTCGGCGTGGGCGCCGCCGATCCGGCCGAACGGGGTGCGGACCGCGGCGTACAGGAAGGCGGAGCTCATGCCCTTCAACCTATGCCCGCACCACTCATCATCTCCAATACTGAGTTGGTACCGATTGATAAGTTGCACGCATGGAACTGCGGCAGCTGCGCTCGTTCGCCGCCCTCGCCGAGGAGCAGCACTTCGGCCGCGCCGCGGCCCGGCTGCACATCGCCCAGCCGGCGCTCTCGCAGCAGATCAAGCAGCTCGAGCGCGAACTGAACGTCACCCTGGTCGACCGGACCACCCGCCGGGTCGAGCTGACCCGCGCCGGGCGCCGGTTCGCCGACCACGCCCGCACGGTGCTGGCGTCGGCCGACCGTGCCGCGGCGGACATGGCGCTGGTCGCCTCGGGGCACACCGGGCGGGTCTCGGTCGGCTTCATCGGCACGGCCACCTACGACCTGCTGCCGGTGGCGGCGCGCGAGGTCCGCGACGTGCTCCCCGGGGTGCAGCTGGAACTGCACGGCGAGCTGCTCAGCCCCGCGCTGCTCGACGGGCTCGCCGACGGCACCTACGACCTCGTGGTGATCCGGCCGGGCAGCGTGCCCCGGCCCGGCGTCGACGTGCGCGTCCTGCGTACCGAACGCCTGGTCGCGGTGCGCCCCGACCGGCACCCGCTGGCCGGGCGGCGGCGCATCGACCTCGCGCGGCTGGCCGGAGATCCGTTCGTCATGCACCCCTCCGGCCACCGCTCGTCGATCCACGAGCACGTGATCGCGGCGTGCGCGGCCGCCGGGTTCCGCCCCGCGACGGCGATCGAGGTCGGCGAGACCGCCACGCTGGTGGTCTTCGTCGCGGCCGGGCTCGGGGTCGCGCTGGTGCCCGAGCCGGTCCGCAGCCTGCGGCTGGACGGGGTCTCGTACGTGTCGCTGACGGTCGCGCCCACCATCGGCCTGGGCCTGGCGACCCGGGCCGGCGAGAGGTCACCCGCGGTCCGCAGGGTGGCCGAGATCGTGGAGGGCGTGGCTAGACTCCGCCCATGAGGCAGCTCACACCGGCGGTGTTCTCGACCGCCGGGCTGCCCGAGCAGCGACGCGTCGAGCTGTGGGAGGACCACAACGCCGACGCGCTGATCGGCCTGCGGTGCCGCACCCTCACCGCGGCCTCGCTGGAGGCCACCGAGATCAACCTGCAGCTGGACCAGATCCACCTGGCCCGGGTCCGCGGCAACTCCCACGTCGTCGAGCGCGACCAGGCACTGGTCCGGCGGCGCCCGGCCGGGTCGATCGCGCTGTTCTTCAGCCTGGCCGGGGAGGCGTTCTTCTACCACGACGACGGGGTCCGGACCGTGCGGCCGGGCGAGATGCTGATGTGCGACGCCGACCGTCCCTTCATGCGCGGGTTCTCACAAGGGCTCGAGGAACTGGTCGTCAAGGTCCCGCGGCAGGTCTTCGCGGAGGTCACCGGCATCGAACACGTCCCGAGTCCCGCCGTCGTCGGTTTCGCGCGTGGCGGCAACCCGTTCGCGCACGCCCTCGCCCGTCAGGTCGGCGCGGCCGCCAGGTCCGAGGATCCCCGGCCGGCCCGCGAACAGGACCTGCTCGACCTGATCGCGGCGCTGGCCGGCCGTTCGCCGGCGGGCGGGCATCGGGCGGCGGCCCAGGCCCACATCGACAGCAACTTCGCCGACCCGGCGCTGTCGGCCGCCCGCGTCGCCGCGGCCGTCGGGCTGAGCACGCGCCACCTGTCCCGCGTCTTCGCCGAGAGCGGCATCAGCGTGCCGCAGTACATCCTTTCCCGCCGTCTCGAGGCGGCCCGCCGCATGCTCGCCGGGCCCGTCCCCATCGCCGAGGTCGCGCACCGATGCGGCTTCGCGTCACCCGCGCACTTCTCGCACGCCTTCCGTGCCCACTTCGGCGAGCGCGCGAGCGACTTGCGCAGATCGGCCATCGCTTCGCGTTCCGGCCGGGACGAGCCTCATTCGTAGCCGGCCCGGCACGGCGTTCACACACTGCCGGTATGCGCATTGAGACGGACGTGCTCATCGTCGGGTCGGGACCGGCGGGATCGGCGGCCGCGCTGTTCCTGTCGACGCTCGGCGTACCCAACATCATGATCACCAAGTACCGGTGGACCGCCAACACGCCCCGCGCGCACATCACCAACCAGCGGGCCATGGAGGTCTTCCGGGACGTCGGGATCGAGGACCAGGTGCTCGCCGACGCCACCCCGCACGACCTGGTCGGCGACACCGTCTTCTGCACCTCGATCGCCGGCGAGGAGATCGGCCGGATCCACACCTGGGGCACCCGCGCCGACCGCGAGGGCGACTACCGGCTCGCGTCGCCCTGCCTGGTCGTCGACATCCCGCAGACCTACCTGGAGCCGATCCTGGTGCGCAACGCGACGGAGAGAGGCACGCAGTCGCGGTTCTCCACCGAATACCTGTCGCACACGCAGGACGACGCCGGCGTCGACGTGCTGGTGCTCGACCGGCTCACCGGTCAGGAGTACACGATCCGCGCCAAGTATCTGATCGGCGCGGACGGCGCACGGTCCAAGGTGGCCGCCGACATCGGCCTGCCCTTCGAGGGCGCCATGGACATCGCCGGCTCGATGAACATCACCTTCAAGGCCGACATCAGCGCCTACTGCGAGCACCGGCCGTCGGTCCTCTACTGGGTCATCCAGCCCGGCTCCAACGTCGGCGGCATCGGCGCCGGCCTGGTCCGCATGGTCCGCCCCTGGAACGAGTGGCTGATCGTGTGGGGCTACGACATCAGCGACGAGCCGCCGGTCGTCGACGCGGCCGCCGCGACGCAGATCGTGCGCAACCTGCTCGGCATGCCCGAGCTGGAGGTGGAGATCACCGGCACCTCGCTGTGGGGCAACAACGAGATGTACGCGACCCACCTGCAGTCCGGGCGAGTGTTCTGCGCCGGTGACGCGGTGCACCGGCACCCGCCGAGCAACGGGCTGGGATCGAACACTTCCATCCAGGATTCGTACAACCTGGCCTGGAAGCTGGCCGCCGTGCTGAGCGGGCGCGCGGGCGACGGGCTGCTGGAGACGTACTCGGCCGAACGCGCGCCGGTCGCCGAGCGGATCGTCAAGCGGGCCAACCGGTCCAGCCGCGAGTTCGTCGACTTCTTCGTGGCGCTGGGCATCACCGGGGCGCGGACCGAGGAGGAGATGGTCGCGCAGATCGAGGAGCGGAAGGCGAACACGCCCGCGGGCGCCGCCAAGCGGGCCGCCCTGGTGAAGGCGATGGAGCTGAAGAACTACGAGTTCAACGCCCACGGTGTCGACCTGGGCCAGTTCTACGAGTCCGCCGCCGTGGTGTCCGACGGCAGCACCAGGCCCGCGCCGGTGCGCGATCCCGAGCTCTACTACGAGGCGTCGACGGCGCCGGGCTCGCATCTGCCGCACGCGTGGGTCGGCGACAACCGGCGCAAGCTCGCGATGATGGATCTGGCGCCGTACCACCGGTTCACGCTGCTCACCGGCATCGCCGGCGAGGCCTGGGCGGATGCGGCGGCCGA
This sequence comes from Actinoplanes sp. NPDC051633, assembly GCF_040681735.1. NCBI lineage: Bacteria > Bacillati > Actinomycetota > Actinomycetes > Micromonosporales > Micromonosporaceae > Actinoplanes > Actinoplanes sp. NPDC051633. The sequence goes on from NZ_JBFAZH010000335.1 coordinate 4,332, forward strand.
GGTCGCGGCGGAGCTGGGCGTCGATCTGGGTACGGTCGTGATCGGGCCGGGCCGCGAGGTCACCGATCTCTACTACGACTGGGCCGCGTTGCGTGAGGTCCAGGAGAGCGGCGCGCTGCTCGTGCGGCCGGACAAGCACATCGGCTGGCGCGCCGCGACGCTGCCGGCCGACCCGTCCTCCGCGCTGCGCGACGCGATGAAGAGCATCCTGTCCCGATGAGGTTCGTCCACGAGACACTGTGCCAGCGCGTCGTCTTCGCGCCCGGGTCGGCGGCGGAGGCCGTGCACGACGAGGTCGGCTCGTCCCGGGTCATGCTCATCGGCACCCGCCTCGACGTGCCCGCGGTCCTGAGATGGGACGAGGTGGTCATGCACGTCCCGGTCGCCGTCGCGGAGCGGGCGCGGGCGGCCGCCGCCGCACGTCAGGTCGAGGTGATCGTCAGCGTCGGCGGTGGCTCGGCGACCGGCCTCGCCAAGGCCGTCGCGCTCACCACCGGCCTGCCCGTCGTCGCGGTCCCGACCACCTACGCGGGATCGGAGGCGACGAACGTCTGGGGGCTGACGGCGAACGGCCGGAAGACCACCGGCACCGATCCTCGGGTGTTGCCACGCACCGTCGTCTACGACGCCACGCTGACCGCGACGCTGCCCACCGAGCTGGCCGTCGCATCCGGCCTGAACGCGCTCGCCCACTGCGTCGACTCGCTGTGGGCGCCGCGGGCCGACCCGATCAACGCGGCGCTCGCCGGTGAGGGGATCCGCGCCCTGATGGCGGCGCTCCCGGACGATCGGGAGCAGATGTTCTACGGCACCTACCTGGCGGCGGTCGCCTTCGCCTCCGCAGGATCCGGCCTGCACCACAAGATCTGCCACGTGCTGGGCGGCATGTTCGGCCTGCCGCACGCGCAGACCCACGCGGTGGTCCTGCCGCACGTGCTCGCGCTCAACGCGCCCGGCGCCGGCGGGCGCATCACCCTCGACGAGCTCCAGGATCTCCGCCGGCGGGTCGACGCCCCACGGGCGCTGCGCGACTACGGCTTCGAGGAGGACCAGATCCCGGCGGCGGTCGAGGCGATCCTTCCGGTCGTACCCGACAACAATCCTGTCCCGGTCAACGCCGGTAACCTGAAGCAGCTCCTGCACGACGCCTGGGAGGGAACGAGATGAGCCGGGAACAGCAGGCGCGGGAGGAGGAACTCGTCGAGCGGGTGCTGGCGTCCTTCGACGGCACCCCGGACCCGCGGCTCAAAGAGATCATGCGGTCGCTCGTGACGCACCTGCACGGGTTCCTGCGCGACGTCCGCCCGACCGAGCAGGAGTGGAAGCGGGGCATCGACTTCCTCACCGCGGTCGGTCACCTCACCGACGACCGGCGCCAGGAGTTCATCCTGCTGTCGGACACCCTCGGCGCGTCGATGCAGACCATCGCGATCAACAACGAGGCGTACGCCGACGCGACGGAGGCGACGGTCTTCGGCCCGTTCTTCGTCGAGAACTCGCCGCACGTCGAGCTGGGCGGCGACATCGCCGGTGGCGCGAACGGCGAGCCGTGCTGGGTCGAGGGCGCCGTCCGCGACACGGCCGGTCAGCCGGTGGCGGGCGCGCGCATCGAGGTGTGGGAGGCCGACCAGGACGGCTTCTACGACGTCCAGTACGACGACGACCGCACCGCCGCCCGAGGCCACCTGTTCAGCGGCGCGGACGGCGGCTTCCGCTTCTGGGCGATCACCCCGACGCCGTACCCGATCCCACACGACGGCCCGGTCGGCGCGATGCTGGCGGCGACGGGCCGCTCCCCGATGCGGGCCTCGCACCTGCACTTCCTGGTCAGCGCCGAGGGCCTGCGCACGCTGGTGACGCACATCTTCGTCGAGGGCGACGAGCTGCTCGACTCGGACAGCGTCTTCGGCGTGAAGGACTCGCTGGTCAAGACCTTCGAGAAACAGGCACCGGGTACGCCGCCGCCGGACGGCCGGGACCTGAACGATCGACCATGGTCCCGGGTCCACTTCGACATCGTCCTGGCGCCTGCCGCCGCTCAGGCGTGAGCGGCCGCCGCGCTCACGATGAGCTCCGCGATCGCCGGCTTGCGGATGTCCGAGTGGGCTCCCCCGAAGGATGAGTCGGCGACGTCGTTGATGACCGCGGCGGCGTTGACCCGGTAGAAGGTGTGCGGCTTGAAGTCGTGGCCGTTGCCGCCGGCGGCCGGCATCGAGCGGGCCTCCAGCGGGCTGACGGCCTGGTAGCCGTCAGCGCCCATGCCGCCCCAGCGGCTCGCCGCGACCGACTGCGTGTCCTGCCGGGACAGGAACGACGCCCTCGGATACCAGACGCCGACCGCCCAGTCGTGCACGCTGTACGTCGCGACCAGCGGCCCGTGCACCCGGTCCGCCACCGCGTGCAGGGCGCCCGCGCGGCCGAACGGATTGTCCTGCTCGTGCGCGAACGACCAGTGCGAGAAGGCACCCTGCACCAGCATCAGCGACGCCACCGGGCTCCGCTGGGGCGAGTCGATGCCGGCCAGCGCGAAGGAGACCAGCCGGGCGCCGAAGCTGTGCCCGATCAGGTTAATATTTCTTTATGCTTTTTCAAAATGATCACTCCCAAAACCTAAATTCATTCTGCCAAAAATCTATTTGTTTTT
>NZ_JBFAZH010000336.1:0-6958 GCF_040681735.1 Actinoplanes sp. NPDC051633
GAAAACTGTTTTTTACGGTCGTAATGGTAAGCCTGAAACAAGATATTTCGGTGTAAGAGATAGTGATAGATTTATTAGAATTTATATCCTTCCGCCTCGGCATGGCCAACGGGGAGTTCTAGCGGTTACCAGGAGCCGGCGGTCGGGCCGGCCGAGCCACCCCGGCGGCGCAGGTACTTCTCGAACTCGCTGGCGATCTCATCACCCGTCAGCGGCTTGATGCCCGCGTCACCGACGCGTTCCTCCAGCTCCCGGACATACTCACCGAGCTCCGCGTCCTGCTCCGCCGCCGAGCGCACCCGCTTCTCCCACTCGTCGGCGTCCTCCGCCATCTCCGCCATCGGCACCGGCAGGTCCAGCACGTCCTCCAGGCGGTGCAGCAGCGCCAGCGTCGCCTTGGGGCAGGGCGGGTTGTTCGCGTAGTGCGGCACGTGCACCCAGAACGACAGCGCGTCCAGCTCGGCCCGGTCGCTCGCCTCCTGCAGCACACCGACGATGCCGGTCGGGCCGTCGTACCTGGTCGGCACCACCTTGTACTTCTCGGCCACCTCTTCGCGCGACGCCGTGCCGCTGATCGGCAGCGGCCGCGTGTAGGGCACGTCGGCCAGCAGCGCGCCGAGCAGCACGATCCGGTTGACCTCCAGGCTGTGGCACAGCTCGAGGACCTGCTCGCAGAACGTGCGCCAGCGCATGCTCGGCTCGATGCCGCGGATCAGCACCACGTCACGGTCGGAGCCGGGCGGGCTGGCCACCATGAACCTGGTGGTCGGCCACTCGATCTTGCGGGTCTCGCCCTCGGCCATCGTGATCGTCGGCCGGCTGACCTGGAAGTCGTAGAACTCCTCCGGGTCGATGCTGGTGATCTCGCGGGCCTGCCAGACCTGCTCCAGGTGCTCCACGGCCGCGGTCGACGCGTCAGCGGCGTCGTTCCACCCCTCGAACGCGGCGATCGCCACGGGGGAGCGCAGGATGGGCAGGCCGTCGAACTCGGTCACGATGTCACCTTCCGGTATTCGTACCCCTGAGCCTACGTGCACCGCCCCACACACACCCGGTGGCCGCGCCGCGCTTGGAGAGCCCGATCACAGTGGTAGGCCAAGCGGGTTACGCGGTTCGGCGCTCGACGCTCGACCGACTAGCCTGGCAAGGTGCAAAAGTCACGAGACCTCCTCGCCGCCCTGACCGATCGCGTGCTCGTCGCCGACGGGGCCATGGGCACGATGCTGCAGGCGGCGGACCTGAGCGTGGACGAGGACTTCCAGGGCCTCGAGGGCTGCAACGAGATCCTCAACGTGACCAGGCCCGATGTCATCCGCGGGGTGCACGAGGCCTACCTGGCCGCGGGCGCCGACTGCGTGGAGACCAACACCTTCGGTGCGAACGCCAGCAACCTCGGCGACTACGACATCGAGGACCGGATCCGCGAGCTGAGTGAGGCGGGCGCGCGGATCGCGCGCGAGGCGGCCGATCGGTTCACGACCGAGGAGCAGCCGAGGTACGTGCTGGGCTCGATCGGTCCGGGTACGAAGCTGCCGACGCTGGGCCACATGGCGTACGCCGAGCTGCGTGACGCGTACCACGAGACGGCGGCCGGGCTGATCCTCGGCGGGGCCGACGCGCTGATCGTCGAGACCTGTCAGGACCTGCTGCAGACCAAGTCGGCCGTGGTCGGCGCGCACCGGGCGATGGCCGAGGTGGGCCAGAAGGTTCCGCTGATCTGCCACGTCACCGTCGAGACGACCGGCACGATGCTGCTGGGCAGCGAGATCGGCGCCGCGCTGACCGCCCTGGAGCCGCTGGGCATCGACCTGATCGGGCTCAACTGCGCGACCGGGCCGGCCGAGATGACCGAGCACCTGCGGTTCCTGTCGCAGAACGCGCGCGTACCCCTGTCGGTCATGCCCAACGCCGGCTTGCCGGTGCTCGCCGCCGGCGGCGCCTACTACCCCTTGACCCCCGCCGAGCTCGCGGAGGCTTTGCAGCGGTTCGTCCGGGAGTACGGTGTCTCGCTGGTCGGCGGCTGCTGCGGCACCACGCCCGAGCACATCTCGCAGGTCGTCGAGGCCGTCCGGGGGCTGACCGCCGCCCCGCGGGAGCCGGCGCACGCCCCCGGGGTGTCCTCGATCTACCACGAGACGCCGTTCCGGCAGGACGCCGGCGTGCTGATGATCGGCGAGCGGACGAACGCGAACGGGTCGAAGGCGTTCCGCGAGCCGATGCTGGCCGGTGACTGGCAGGCGTGCGTCGAGATCGCCCGGGGGCAGGCCCGCGACGGCTCCCACCTGCTCGACCTCTGCGTCGACTACGTGGGCCGCGACGGCACGCAGGACATGCGCGAGCTGGCCGGCCGGTTCGCCACCGCGTCGACGCTGCCGATCATGCTGGACTCCACCGAGCCGCAGGTGGTCGAGGCGGGCCTGGAGATGCTCGGCGGCCGCTGCATCGTGAACTCGGTGAACTACGAGGACGGCGACGGGCCGGGCTCGCGGTTCGCCCGGGTGATGCCGATCGTCAAGGAGCACGGCGCCGCGGTGGTCGCGCTGACCATCGACGAGGAGGGGCAGGCGCGCACGGCGGAGTGGAAGGTGCGGGTCGCCTCCCGGCTGATCGAGGCGCTGACCGGCGAGTGGGGCATGAACCTGTCGGACATCCTGGTCGACGCGCTGACCTTCCCCATCGCGACCGGTCAGGAGGAGACCCGGCGCGACGCCCTGGAGACCATCGAGGCGATCCGGCAGATCAGCGCCGCGTACCCCGGGGTGAACTTCACCCTGGGCGTCTCCAACGTCTCCTTCGGCCTCAACCCGGCCGCCCGCCAGGTGCTCAACTCGGTGTTCCTCCACGAGTGCGTGCAGGCCGGCATGACCAGCGCCATCGTGCACGCCAGCAAGATCCTGCCGATGTCGCGGATCCCGGACGAGCAGCGCCAGGTCGCGCTGGACATGGTGTACGACCGCAGGCGCGAGGGCTACGACCCGCTGCACAAGTTCATGGCCCTGTTCGAGGGCGTCGACGTGGCCTCGGCACGCGAGACCCGGGCGCAGGAGCTGGCCGGGCTGCCGCTGGACGAGCGACTGAAGCGCCGGATCATCGACGGCGAGCGCAACGGCCTCGAGGCCGACCTGGACTCGGCGCTGGAGACGCAGTCCGCGCTGGCGATCGTCAACGACGTGCTGCTCGACGGCATGAAGACGGTCGGTGAGCTGTTCGGATCGGGCCAGATGCAGCTGCCGTTCGTGCTGCAGTCGGCCGAGGTGATGAAGGCGGCGGTGGCCTACCTCGAGCCGCACATGGAGAAGAACGAGGACGAGGCCGGCAAGGGCCGCATCGTGCTCGCCACGGTCAAGGGCGACGTGCACGACATCGGCAAGAACCTGGTCGACATCATCTTGAGCAACAACGGCTACGAGGTCGTGAACATCGGCATCAAGCAGCCGATCACCTCGATCATCGAGGCGGCCGAGGAGCACAAGGCCGACGCGATCGGCATGTCCGGGCTGCTGGTGAAGAGCACGGTCGTGATGAAGGAGAACCTGCAGGAGATCGCGGCCCGCGGGCTGGCGTCGCGCTTCCCGGTGATGCTGGGCGGCGCCGCGCTGACGAGGTCCTATGTCGAGGATGATCTGCGCTCGGCCTACGCCGGCGAGGTGCACTATGCGCGGGACGCCTTCGAGGGTCTGTCCTTGATGGACCGCATGATGACCGCCAAGCGCGGCGGTGCCGCGGTGGTCGACCCGGCGCGCGAGGCGGCCCTGGCGGCCCGCCGGGAGCGGCGTGCGCGTCAGCAGGCCATGGTGACCGAGAACCTGCCGCCGCTCGACGACACGTCGGTGCGGTCGGACATCGCCCCTGATGTGCGCGTACCCAAGCCGCCGTTCTTCGGCACGCGGGTGATCAAGGGCATTCCGCTGGTCGACTACGCGTCGATGCTGGACGAGCGGGCGACGTTCCTGGGCCAGTGGGGGCTGCGCGGGGCGCGCGGCGGCAGCGGTCCGTCCTATGAGGAGCTGGTGGAGACCGAGGGCCGGCCGCGGTTGCGGTACTGGCTGGACCGCCTGACCGCCGACCACGTCCTGGAGGCGTCGGTGGTGTACGGCTACTTCCCGGCCTACTCCGAGGGCAACACGCTGGTGGTGCTGGACGAGAACGGCGCGGCGGAGCGGGCCAGGTTCCAGTTCCCGCGGCAGCGGCAGGAGCGGCGGCTGTGCCTGGCCGACTTCTTCCGCCCGCGGGCCGAGGGCGAGCTGGACGTGGTCGCCCTGCAGCTGGTGACGGTGGGCCAGCCGATCAGCGAGTACACGGCGAAGATGTTCGCCCGCGACGAGTACCGCGACTACCTGGAGGTGCACGGCCTGTCGGTGCAGCTCACGGAGGCGCTGGCCGAGTATTGGCACCGGCGGGTGCGCGCGGAGCTGGCGTTCGCCGACGGCACGACGGTGGGTTCGAACGACCCGGGCGACCTGACGGGCATCCTGAAGAACGACTACCAGGGCTGCCGGTACGCGTTCGGCTACCCGGCCTGCCCCGACCTGGAGGACCGGGCGAAGGTGGTGGACCTGCTGGACGCGGGCCGCATCGGGGTGACGTTGTCGGAGGAGTTCCAGCTGGAGCCGGAGCAGTCGACGGACGCAATCATCACCCACCACCCGGACGCGAACTACTTCAACGCCAAGTAGGCGGTGCACCGCCTCTGACCTGCGGCGGAAGCCCCGGAAACCCGTCGAACAGCATGATCAGGCCGTGTCCAGGCCGTCAGGGGTTTCCGGGTCGTCCGCGAAGGCGCGGTCGATGGCCCGCCGGGTGCGGTCTTCGCTGGCCGGCAGCAGGTGCGTGTAGACCCGCAGGGTGAATCCAGGGTCGGCGTGGCCGAGATAGGCCGAGGGCTTTAACGCTCTCTCCGGCGTGCAGCAGGACCGAGGCGTAGGTGTGTCGCAGGACGTGCATGCCGTTACGTCGGCTGTCCTCGATACCCGTCGCCCGGATTGCTCGCTTCCACACCTTGGCGTTGAAGGCAGGCCGGCTAAGTGCCTGCCTCTCCGGCGTTGTGAGGTAGAGCAGGACGGTGCGTGGTTCTCCGGTCAGCTTTTCCCACTCGTGGCGGATGATGACGGCGACGAGATGCATCGGCCAGGATGGATCAACGAGGGGGGCGCCGATGACCGGGCAGGGGCATGGAGGTTGCTGCGCTCCCGGAAGGGTGTCCACCGTTGTATCGCGGCCCGGCGCGCCGGAACCGGCACGGGTTCGGTCGGACACAGCCGAGCTGGTCGCGCTCGACGGGGGATGGTTCCGGATGGGAAGCGATGACGCCTATGCCTACGAAGCGGACGGCGAAGGACCGGTCCGGTCCGTCCTGGTCAACCCGTTCCGCATCGCGGCCCATTCCGTGTCCAACCGCCAGTTCGCCGAATTCGTCAACGCAACCGGTTATGTCACCGCGGCCGAGCGTTACGGGGTGTCGTTCGTCTTTGCGGGGCTTCTCCCGGACCATTTCCCGCCGACCCGGGGAGTGGCCGCGGCGCCATGGTGGCGGGAAGTGTCCGGTGCCTGCTGGCGGCGCCCTGAGGGTGAGGGCTCGACGCTCGACGCTAGGGCAGATCATCCGGTGGTCCACGTTTGCTGGGACGACGCGGTCGCCTATTGCCAATGGTCGGGCCTGCGCCTGCCCAGCGAGGCGGAATGGGAATACGCCGCCCGCGGCGGTGTGGAAGGCATGCGCTTTCCGTGGGGCAACATGTTGCGGCCCGGCGGGGCTCATCGCATGAACGTGTGGCAGGGCAGGTTCCCGGCCCGCAACACCTTGGCCGACGGATACCTCGGCACGGCCCCGGTGGACGCGTTTCCACCCAATGCTTTCGGCTGCACAATATGACCGGGAACGTCTGGGAGTGGACAGCTGACTGGTTCAGTCCTAGCTGGCATCTCAACGGAACGCGCGAGAACCCGACGGGACCGGCCTCGGGCGATCGCCGAGCCCTGCGCGGTGGGTCGTACCTCTGTCATTCCTCATACTGTTATCGCTACCGAGTCTCGGCCCGGATGGCCAACACTCCGGACAGCTGCACAGGCAACGTCGGCTTCCGGTGTGCCGGCGACGCATAGGGCCGTGCGATCAGCGGGCCGCCGTACGGATCGTATGTGTGTCTCGGAGGTGGGTGGAATTGGGCGCGGCTACCCGGCCGGGCAGTCGGTTGTCCCGCGCCGGCCGTGGGGATCGCAAATGGCCGTGCCCATGTCCGCCCGAGCATGCCGACGACCGACGACCCGAACAGCGACTGTCACCCACGCACGTCACCGGAGGTTTGTTTCCTGTTCCGGTTCTCACCGGGCGAGGACGCCCCTGATGTGGCCGGACGGTCAAGCGATTCATCTCGGTGGGATGAGGAGACACCGCTTCGTCACGTGTTCGGTGGGCTCGGGGCCCGTCGCGGCCGCGGAGGAGGACGGTCCGATGGGGCTCAGCGAGTACAAGCCAGGGAGCGCGTTTTCGGGAACGATCGGGAGGACGACCGACGAGTCCAGCCCGGCATGGCGGCAGATGGTGCGGGCGGCCCCCGGTGCGCCGAACGTGGTGATGATCGTGTTGGACGACACCGGCTTCGGTCACCTTGGCTGCTACGGCAGCCCGATCGCGACGCCGAACCTCGACGCCCTCGCCGCGGGTGGCCTGCTGTACAACAACATGCACACGACCGCGTTGTGCTCGCCGTCCCGCTCGTGCGTCGTTACGGGCCGTAACCATCACGCGAACGGGATGGCCGCTATCACTGAGCTGTCGACCGGCTACCCCGGCTACGACGGGCTGATCCCGTTCGAGAACGGGATGTTGTCGGAGATGCTGGGCCAGCACGGCTACAACACGTACATGGTCGGCAAGTGGCATTTGATGCCGTCCGAGCAGGAGTCCGCCGCCGGTCCGTATGACCGTTGGCCGTTGGGCCGCGGCTTCGACCGGTTC
>NZ_JBFAZH010000337.1:0-6957 GCF_040681735.1 Actinoplanes sp. NPDC051633
GCGATCGGGTGCTGCTTAGTCGGTACTGCCGGCGCGACGCCGGCGCGCGTGGTCGTCAGTTCCCCGCGGGTGCCGTACCGGTGAAGTAGGTCTGCGCCTTGCTCCAGGTGTTGGACCCCACGGAGTTGCCGAGGGTGAGTCCATCGCGGTTGGCGTCGCGGAAGTGGATGCCGCCGAGCAACCGGGACAGGCCGGCTTCGTCGGCCGCGTCCGTGTACGTCGACCAGGACATGGTTACCGCTGCGGCGGGGACCGATCCGGGTTCGACGACCGACTTGCCCTTGGCGATGGTGGCCGACATCTGCAACGTGTTGCTGCCGGTGAACAACCGCAGGACCCGGGCGGCGGCGCCACTGAAGGTGCTGTGCCCGGAGACGTAGTCCGGGTGCGGCGGGGTGGCGATGTACGAGACGAACTGTTCCGCGGGGATCGTCTGGGTGCCCTGGTTCGGACCGGCCCAGGCCTTGATCGTCGTGCCGGCCTTGGTGAGGCGGACGGCAGTGACCGGGCGGATGAAGTCATGGGAGCGTTTGGCGTTCCAGGCGGTGATGCCGGCGTCGAGCAGGGCGTTGCTCACCGCGAAATGCAGCTTTGCGTCCTGGTCGATGGTGTGACCGAGCCTCCGCGAAGTGGCGCCGGTGAACAGTATCCAGTGGCCCGGCGGCTGCTCGGTCTTCGGCCCGTCCGACCAGTACTCGGCCCGGATCTTGGTGCCGTCGTCCAGTTTGGCGCTGAACTTGATGATTTCGTCGACGGCCTTGTCGTACGATCCGTCACTCTTCTTCAACGTCGGTCCCGGTGGCGCGAACTGGCCGGCCGAGGTCAACGCGAACGGAGTCACCCGATTCCAGTGCGGCACGATGAAGGATTGACCGGGTAGCGGCCGCCAGGACAACGCGCTCGGCGGGTTGGTCGGTGTGTACCCGGTGTAGTCGGAATAGGGCTGGCCGGTGACGCTGCCCGGGGCATTGCCGGCCTGGTTGGCGCCGTCGTTGCGGCGCGCCGCGATGACCGCGTCGGCCGCAGCCGTGCCGATGGTGGCCGGATCGTCGGACTGCCCGGTGGGCGGGTCGACGTAGCCGAGATTGTTGCGGAAGGAGGTGAACGTCGCCTCGAGCGACGGGAAGAGGTCGCTGAGCGCCCGGTGGGCGGCGTAGCTGATCGCCATGCTCTTGCGCTCGGGCGTGCGTTCGTCGGCGGGGCGCCGGGTCCAGCCGGTCCGCCGGGTGGGCACCGCAGTGGCGTCGTAGGCGGTCCAGGCGTCGTAGATGCTGGTGTTCATGACCGCCAGCGCCCGCGCGCTGACCGGTGGCGCGGGGAAGACCGTCCGGATGGCGGCCAGAGCCTGGTCGTTCCACTTGAGCACGACATTGTCGTTGATGGACGAGCCGAACGCGTCGAGCGGGTGGAAGGCTCCCGGGCCGATCGGCTTGACCGGCTTCGGCTTGGGCGGGTTCGCCCCGGCGAGGACCGAAGCCGTGGTCAGCGGGCCGGCCAGGGCGACGACCAGAAGCGAGAACCCCCCGATCAGTACGGCTCTGCGGGCGGGTTTGCGGATCGACACGGGAGACCTTTCGGGGAACAGCACGAGGATGGCGGCGCTGGGCCGGAACGCCGACTCAGGCTCTGAGAAGCCTGTTCAGGGCTCTGGCCAACGCGCTCTGGTCGGATGAGTCCTTGGCCGCTGTCTGGACGACGCGGCACAACTCGCGAGCGGAGTCAGGTTCGTTGGTCTCGCTGAGCGTGAACCCTGCGCCGGTCAGGAAGATGATGACGCCGGCGTCGATGAAGGCGCTGACGGTGTCGATCTGCACCGTGCATCCCGACCCGGTGTCATCGGATGCCGTGGCGTTGGCGATGACGGTGACCGCAAGGGCGTCGACAGAGGTTTCTGTGCCGGCCAGCGTGCCGTGCACCGCGAGCTGCCCGTCCTGCTCGACGAACCTCGCCACCGTTACGGTGCCCTGGAAGGGGGTCCCCGGCACGCCGGGCCCGCTGCTGAACGTTCCGTCCACCGCGAACTGGACCGGGGCCGGCCCGACCGGCTTGGCCAGCGCGTTCGCCGCCGTCACGCCGCTGAGCAGCAGGAACGTCATGGCGAGAGACGCGAAGGTGATTTTGCGCATGGAGTCAGGTGCCTTTCGAGGCGGGCGCGGCAGTCGAACCGGAAATCATGCACGCACCGGTGGGTACGAGTGGGTCGGAGCAGCAGGTGCGGCCCCCGCCCGACCAGACACTCAAACACGGCCTTGAATGCGTCATGCAGGTTAAATCTCGAAGATCTTGATCACATAGTTGAATGGCAGCAAGCAACTTAGCGCAGGGTTCGGTCGACGACAATCCATGGCAGCGAAAACATAAAGTTCGCTTAAGTCAGCGCGCGGGCCAGACCGAATAAAGTGGACAAAAGATGACCATGACGGCGGGCAAAAGTCCTGCCAGGACGTCCGTCACATCCTCCAGCAGCACGGCTGTAGCAAACACGAGTGCAACTGCATCGATATGTCCTGACTAGAACCGACATGGATGATCAGCTATCTTGGGTCGGCCGTGCAGATAGATGCAGGTGCGCGTGCCAGGGCCTACCATGGCATTCATTCTGAGGTGCGCGTGAAGATCGACTGGCGAATGACTGCCCGTACCGCATTGTTGCTGATCGCAGTGAATGGTTATTGTGCGGCTCGCCTACATCGGATCGTCCGATGCTGAGAGGTTGGGGCTATGTCCGCTACGGAGACGCTGGTCGCCGGCAGGTACCGCGTCGGCCCATGCCTGGGTAAAGGTGGCATGGGACGGGTGTGGTTGGCCCGCGACGAGGTGTTGCGGCGCGACGTGGCCATCAAGGAAATCGCGCTGCCGTTCGGTCTGACCGACGAGGAGCGGGAGGAGATGCGCGCCCGGACCCTGCGGGAGGCGCGCGCCGCGGCTCGCCTGAACCACCCCAATGTGGTGCGCATCTACGACGTGCAACACGGTGACGAACGGCCGTGGATTGTCATGGAGTACGTGCCGGCGCGGTCCCTGCTGCAGGTGATCAAGGAGAACGGACCGTTGCCGCCCGCCGAGGTGGCCGGTATCGGCCTGGCCGTCCTCTCCGCGCTCGACGCGGCGCAGCGGGTCGGCGTGGTGCACCGTGACATCAAGCCGAGCAACGTGCTGGTCGCGGACGACGGCCGCGTCCTGCTGACCGACTTCGGGTCCGCGTTGATCGACGAGGGCGAGGGTGCGCTGACCCAGACCGGCCTGATCCTCGGTTCTCCCCGGTACATCGCACCCGAGCGCGCCGCGAACGGCGTGTCGACACTGGAATCCGATCTGTGGTCGCTCGGCGCCACCCTCTACGAGGCGGTCGAAGGGCGCGCGCCGTACACGCGTGAGACCACCATGGCGGTGCTGGTCGCACTCGCCACCGAGAAGCCGGATCCGACCCATCGAGCCGGGGCGCTCAAGCCGGTACTGAATGGGCTGTTACAGAAAAATCCCCGGTCCCGGATGCGGTTGGACGAGGTGGAGGAGCGGCTGCGGCGGATCGCCGACGTGCAGAACGCCGTACGACTGCACAATGTGCCGTCGCCACCCGCTCGCGGGCAGGCGGCACCACCCGCACCCACACCCCCACCCATGGCCCGCGAGATTCCGGGGAACGTCGACCTCGTCAACGTCGCACCCATCGCCTTGGCGGCCGGCCCGGAAGTCCCGGGAACGTCGACTGACTCCCGCTCCGCGGCACCGGCCGCCGTTCCAGCGCCGATCCAGCGCCCAGCGCCGGTCGAGCCGCCGCGCCGCCGGCCGGTCGCCCAGTTGGTCGTCGGAGTGGCAACGGCAGCGACGCTCGTGGTCGGAACAGCTGCATTCGCTGCCAACGGCGGTTCCCTGCCATGGTCCGACAGAGACGGCGACAGCGACGGCGACCGCACCGCGGTCGCCGCCACCGCAAACCCCACTCCTGCGGCGTCGTCTGCCCCGGCCCCTACGTCGGCCGCCACCCCGGCGCCGGTGTCCACCGTGTTGCCTTCGGCATTCAAGTGGTACGACTCGAGGAGCGGCTTCCATGTCGCGTGGCCGAAGACCTGGGTCAAGGTCCAGGAGTCCCGTACGAGCGTCACGCTCTGCGCGCCCGGCGGCCCTCCAGTGGTCGCCGTCCGTGAATGGACTCGCTCCGACCCCGACCTGACCGCCGCGCTCCGACGCGAGGAGACAGCAGCCGCGCTACCTCGCTACAAGCGCGAGCGGATGGTGGTCTCGCCGCAACAGGACAGCGCGGAGTGGGAGTACACGTTCACTGATCCGAAGATGGGTGCACTGCACGGACTCGAGCGCGCCGTGCTGGTCGGTGGGCGTGCGTACCTCATCCAGTGGCGCACACCGGCCGGTGAATGGGCCAAGCACCAGAGCGCGCTGAACGTCGTCGTCAACAGCTTCCGCCCCGCGCCGCCGCCCGCCGCCGTGAACCAGACGGTCACGCCGTCCGGCTTCGTCGCCTACCAGAGCGGGACCGGCGGCTTCCAGCTCGCCGCTCCGGCGAAGTGGGCGAAGGTCAAGGAAACGGCGACGAGCGTCGTGTTCTGCGCCCCGGGCGGGCCGCCGCTGGTCGGCGTACGCACCTGGGCACCGTCGAACGAGAACCTGGCCGTCGCCCTCACCCGCGAGGCGGCACTGGCGAAGCTGCCCGGCTACCGGGAAATCAGTGTGGAGAACCTCCCGGGAGGGCAGGGCGCCGTGTGGGAGTACACCTTCACCGACCCGAAGATGGGTCGCTTGCACGGTCTAGAGCGCGCGTTCGTGACACCGACCGGCGGCTATCTCGTCCAGTGGCGGACACCGGCAGACAAGTGGGCGGCGAACCTACCGAAGTTGGGTGTTATCGCGAGCAGTTTCCGGGCCGCCTAGAAATGCTGGGCAACGCTTGGACCATCTGACCCGATCGACGGCACCCGAGCCGGCGTGCCATGACGCGACAAGGACCACGGAATGGATGTAACCGCCATGCCGATCGAGCTCACGGTCGAGGATGCGATGTGCGCCGTATGCGACCAGCCGGTCAGGGCGGTCGTGGGTACGCCATCTCGTCAGATCGTGAGCGCTGCGAGCACGGTGTACGCGGCTACGGCATGGTGCATGCTCGAGCCCTGCGGACACGCGTTCACCGTACGCCGAGGTGGGTTGATCTACTGATCCTCCGCTCACGCCAGCGGCCTCGTTACGTGACTCGCATATGACCGAAATAATGCTCGGGGCAATCCCTCACCTGCGGTGGGATCGATCCCGGGAGGGCGTCTGGGAAGGTCAGGAGGACTCGGCACGCCCGGGCACTCGTGTGTTTCCGCTGGTCGGTAGGATATGGCCGTACGCCCTCGTAGCTCAGGGGATAGCGCAACGGTTTCCTATTGTTCTGAATGCGAAGTCAGCAGCGCGACGTGCTGGGACGATGGCCTCTTGAACTCATTGTGCGGCGTCCCACAGGACCCTTCCATGTTCATGTGTCCACCATGGTTGGCTTGCGTCCCGAGTGAGCGGCGCAAAGATGCCGCCAGACTTGATCGACCGGTTCCTGGGATGGGTGGGCGTTCGGACCTGGGACTGATTCCTACCCGCTTCACGCCGAAACTGCGTAGCTCTGCCAAAGCTCCTGGTCGGTGGCGTCAGGCGTGGTGCCAGCCGGGAAATCGGTCCGGCCTACGTTGGGATGCCATGCCGCCACCAGCGTGCTAAGGCTGTCCACCAGCAGGGCCGGCCACGGGAGCCGCTCGATGATTTCGTCGAAGAGTTGGCGCGCGGCCGCCGCGCGGGCGTCTTCGTCGGCAGGGATGCGACGGATCTCCCACACGACGTCGTAACCGTCGAGCGCGGAGACCTCATCCGGCTCGGGGTCCGGCGGAGCGCCGAAGATGTTTCGCTTGACCTCGCCACCCACCTCGGCGTCGTCGCGCCGAAGGGCGACGTACACATTGCCGTCGCGCTCGACCGGCTCGACGCTGAAGGCGGTCGCCAGCTGCCGAGCGGCCTCGCTCGGCCCCAGACCGGTACTCAAAAAGATGTGCATTGAATTAGACATAGGCTCGTTCCTCCGGGAACACCTTGATCGAACCGTCACCCATGATGATCTCGACCCGTTCCGGCATCGGCAGGTCCATTTGCTTCGCCTGGCCGACTGCGCGAGCATACCCACGGCCTGCGCTCTCATCGGTCAGGTTCACGCCCCGGCCGTCGATGACGACATTGCCGCCGCCGTACTGATCAACCTGCTCGGCCGCGTCGAGGATGTTGCGCCGGACCGCGCTGCTGTCGGCGCTTTTGAGGGTCTTGAACTCGGTGATCGTGCCGACGTCATCGGGCGAGTTCCGGACCATCGCGTCGGGGTTCTTCTTGCCAGGCACGGTGTCATCGCGTTCCCGGGGGTGGACACTGGCGCCGTCTTCGGCGAGCCGGTCCGCGATGCGATGTTCTGTCACGTTGAACAGGCGGTCGGGGTCATGGACCCCCGCCCGGAAGGCGTCGTGCAGCTCACCGCGGTGCTTGCCCGGATCGAAATCTTGGTCCCCAGGGCGGGGAGTTTGGCGGCGGAGGTCATGGGCCGGATCGAGATGTTGGGCGTCATGCAGCCTCCGCTCCGGCCCGTTGTACTCACTCGGCGGACCGCCGCCCGGCTGAATGCCTACATCCAACGCCTTCGCGTACTCGGACTGGGCCGCGTCGTGCGCGTCCTGGTGAGCCGACAGCTGGGACTCCAGCGGCTGGCCGTGGGCCTTGGCCCCGGAGCGATTCGACAGCTCAGTGGGCTTCGGCACCTCCGCAGGCTCCGGCGGCGGCTCCGGCGGCTTGATCTCCCGAACGTCCTCGGCCATCACCGATTCACCGCCCTTCGCCTACCTCGTCGCGCGGCGAGGCCGGCCGACCCAGTCATTATGTCGCGGTCAGACCACGGAGCGGCAGCGTCGGCCGCTCGACGCAGCGGCC
>NZ_JBFAZH010000338.1:0-6929 GCF_040681735.1 Actinoplanes sp. NPDC051633
GACTCGATCCAGCTGCACAACCTCGTCGACGTCATCGAGTGGGAGATCGCGCTGGGACCGAACGGCGCCCTCGAGGCGGCGATCGAGGCCCGCGAGGAGGGCCTGGTGCGCTTCATCGGCGTGACCGGGCACGGTTTGTCGGTGCCCGAGATGCACCGCCGGAGTCTGGAGCGGTTCCCGTTCGACTCGGTGCTCGCGCCGTACAACTACGTGCAGATGCGCGACCCGCGCTATGCGGAGACCTTCGAGGCGCTGGCCGCGGTGTGCGCCGAGCGCAACGTCGCCCTGCAGACGATCAAGAGCCTGGCGCTGCGCCGCTGGGAGGGCCGCCCGAAATCCGCCGCCACCTGGTACGAACCGTTGCGGGACCAGGCCGACATCGATCTGGCGGTGCACTGGGTGCTCGGCCGCCCGGAGGCGTTCCTGCTGACCACCGGCGACGTCGAGATCCTGCCGCGGCTGCTCGACGCCGCCGAGCGCTACGAACAGCGCCCGCCGGACGAGGCGATGGACGACCTGGCGACGCGCCGGCAGGTGGAGCCGCTGTTCGTCTGACTGCCGGCCGGTGGCCCGCCCTACGCGAGCGCCTCGCGGATCGTGGGGTTCGCCGGTGACGTGACCGCCGGGTCGCGGCCGCTCGCCGCGTCCCAGGCCGCCTTCACGCAGGCGAGTACGTCGCGGACGGCCTTCTCTCGCAGCAGGCCGGCCGGGCAGCCGGGACAGCCCGCACGGACGCCGTCGGCGATCAGGCCGGCGTCGCGGCACAGGGCCACGGCGCGGGACAGGTGGTACGACTGGGTGACGACGAGCGCGCTGGTCACGCCGTAGACGTCGCGGGCCCGTACGCAACTGTCGTAGGTGTCCAGGCCGTACGGGTCCGGCACCACCTGCCGCGGGTCGACGCCCAGGCGCACCAGATAGGCGGTAATCGCGGCCGGTTCGTCGCCCGAGCCGCCGCTGCCGTCACCCGAGACCAGCACCGCCCGGGCGCGCCTGCCGCGCACCAGCTCGGCGGCCGTCTCCAGCCGACCGGCCAGACGGCTCGACGGCTGCCCGTCGACGACCTCGGTGCCGAGCACGATCACGACGCCGGCGCTGGGCGCACCGTCCACATCGTGCTCGTGCCCGGCCGCCGCGAACTCGGTCCACGCCCACGGCCCGCCGATCAGCACCAGCGCGAGGAGCACGACGCCGATCACACCGCGCCGCAGCAAGCGTCGTCGCTTCATCGTTCCCCCCGGCCGGCCAGGACCGGCACAGCGTAGGGAAGGCCCGCAAACCACCGAGAGACCTACCGTGGCGCGGTGTCCGACGGCTGCGCGGCCTGGCACCGGGCCGCTCGTCGTCCGTGGCCGGCCGGCCGTCACCGGCCAGGCACTACGATCTCCTGATGCGCGTCTTACTGGTCGCACCTCCCGGAGCCGGCAAGGGCACTCAAGGCGCCCTGATCGCCACCCACTTCGGCATCCCGCACATCGCCACCGGCGATCTGCTGCGCGACCACGTGGCCCGGCGCACCGAGCTGGGCCGCGCCGTACAGGACCGCCTCAGCCGCGGCGAGCTGGTGCCCGACGAGGTCGTGCTCGACATGGTGCGCGCGGCGTTCATCGACGCGAAGGCCAGAGGCGGCGGCTACGTCCTGGACGGCATGCCGCGCAACATGGCGCAGGCGCGGGCGCTCTACGAGATCGGCCTCGGCCTCGAGATGACCGCGAACGTGGCGCTGCACCTGCAGGCCGACGACGAGGAGCTGACCCGCCGGCTGCTCGCGCGGGCCGCTCTGGAGGGCCGCTCGGACGACACCGAGGAGGTCATCCGCCGGCGGCTGGCCCTCTATCACGAGGTGACATTCCCGATCGTCGAGTGGTACGCCTCCCGCGGCATCCTGGTCTCGGTCGACGCCGTCCGGCCGGTGGAGCGGGTGGCCCGGCAGATCCTCACCGCCCTGGAGGCGATGCGGTCGCTGGTCGACCACGTGCCGGAGAGCGCACGCCGGCCGATCGACCTCACCGGCCTGGGCACCGCGTTCGGGCGCTCAGATCGGTAGCGAGCGCAGAAACGCGACCAGCGCGCCGTGATACGGCGCGATCGACCGCACGTCGACCCACTCGGCCGCGCTGTGCTGCCCGTCCCCCGCCGGCCCGAAGGCCACCGCGTCGATCCCGGCCGCCGCGTAGTGCCGCCCGTCCCCGGCGCCGTGCTTACGCAGCAGCTCTCCCGAGTAACCCACCGCCCGCGCGGCCGCCTGCAGCAGCCCGACTTCCGGGCGGCCCGGATCGACCCGGTGCGGCGGCGACACCGCCTCGACCGTGACGGGCAGCCCGGCGAGATCGCCGAGGTGGCGCGCCAGCTCCGCCGGCGACCGGCCCTCCAGGTCCGGATCGCCCGCCGGGTAGCGGATGTCGAGCCAGGCCGTCGCCGAGTCCGGCACCTGGTTGTACGCGCCGTTCGGCGTCTCGATCCGGGCCAGGTTGACGGTCGTCGTCCACTGCTCCTCGGCCGGCACCGGGTATCGGTCCAGCACCGCGGAGACGCCGCCCATCAGCGTGAGGAGCGCGTTGTCACCGAGCCACGGGTACGCCGCATGCGCCGTGTGACCGCCGGCCCACATCCGCGCGTGCAGCAGCCCGCGCGACTCGGTGACCACCCGCAGCGCGCTCTGTTCGCCGATCACCACGAAGTCCGCGGTCACGCCCCGGGCGATCTGGTGGGCCGTGCCGTGCAGCCCGCCGACCTCCTCGTCGGTGACCAGTTGCAGGGCGACCGGCAGCTCCTCGGCGAGCGTCGCGAACACGGCGGCCATCACGAGCGCGGCCACCTTCATGTCGTGTGCGCCCCGGCCGTGCAGCCGGTCGCCCTCGCGCCGCGGCCGGAACAGGTCGGGAGTGCCCGGGACCACGTCCAGGTGGCCGTTGAGGATCGCGCGGAAGTGGCGGCGGCTGCCCGCGTACACCAGCGCACTGGGTTTGCCTCCGGATTCGAACCGCTCGACCGTGAGGCCGGGCGGCAGCGAAGCGAGCACGCGGTCCAGGGCCTGGAGCAACGCGGCCGGTCGTTCGGCGACGGACTCCACCGCGATGAGTTCCTCGGCCCGCCGCACCAGCGCCTCGACGTCCACCTCGGCGTCCACCTATGCCAGCGCCTTCACGGCGAGGTCGACGTCGGCCTCGGTGCTGTAGACGTGGAATGACGCCCGCACACGACCGGCGCGCACGGCGGCACGCACCCCCGCGTCCGCCAACTTGGTCGCGGCATCGGGCGCGTCGACCGTCACGATCGCGCTGTTACCGGGCGGCCGGCCGAGCCCGGCGAGGAACCGGTTGGCGAGGGCGACATCGTGGTCGTGGATCGCCGCGACGCCGATCTGCTCGATCAGGGCGATCGCCGGCTCGGCGCCGACCCAGCTGAACCATGCCGGGGAGACGTCGAACCGCCGCGCGTCCTCGGCGAGCCGCATCCGCGGACCGTAGTACGAGCCGCCGGGATCGACGCCCGCATACCAGCCCGCGGCGATCGGCCGGATCGTCTCCCGGACGGCCGGGCTCAGATAGGCGAACGCCGTGCCGCGCGGACCCATCAGCCATTTGTATCCGGCGACCACCACGACGTCGGCGAGGGCGGCGTCGAACGGCAGCCAGCCGCATGCCTGCGACGCGTCGACGACCACCAGCGCACCCGCCGCCCGGGCGGCCGCGACGATCTGCTCATACGGCGCCACCTCACCGGTGGCCGACTGCACCAGCGAGAACGCGACCACGTCACACCCGGCGGTCACCGACTCGACCAGCCCGGCGACCGGCACCGTACGCACCTCGAGCCGATCGCCGTGCACCAGCCACGGGAACAGATTCGACGTGAACTCGATCTCCGGCACCACGACCCGGGCCCCGTCGGCGATCGACGTGGCGACCGTGCCGATGAGCTGTGACACCTGGGAGCCGACCGCGACGTCGGCGCTCGGCACGCCGACCAGGCGGCCGAAGCCGGCCCGGGCGCTCACCGTCGCCTCGCCCCACCCCTCCCAGCTGGTGGCGCCGCCCCGCCAGTCGGCGAGGGCCGCCTGCAGCGCGTCCCACGCGGGTTGCGGCGGAAGTCCATAGCTCGCGGTGTTCAACCAGCCCGGCCGGGCGCTCCACAGCTGCTGCGCGTCCTCGATCTCCATCGGACCGAGTCTGTCAGCTGATCCACCGGGCCGAAGCAGCCAATCACCACGTCGTGGATCCTCAGCCGCGGAACTTCTCGACGGGCGCCCGCCGATATCAATGCAGAAGTTGATCGCGTTCGGGCTGCCGCGAGAAGCGGATCACCGCCGCGCCGCACACCAGCGCCAGGCCGGCCACGAGCAGGACCCGGATCGCCTGCCCGGCCATCCAGTCGACCGGATGGGCCGACACCAGGGTCAGACCGCCCGCGAGCGCCACGCCGACACCGGTCCAGAACCGCACCGGCCGCGCGGTGATCCGCGGCGGCGAGCCGTGCCACGCACGCAGCAACCCCTTACGTCCGACGTGGATGAGCAGGGCCGCGCCGGCGAGGAACCCGGCGATGTTCGAGGCGTCGGAGAGCAGGCCCCACCACGGCGTGCCCACCCAGACCTCGCGCCGCAGCGACGGGACGTACCCCGGGTGGGTGAACGCGTCCCAGACGACGTGGCTGCACGCGCCGAGCACCGCCGACGTCGCCGTGACGTACCACGGGTGGCGCACGGCGCCGAGCACGCCGTAATCGGCCAGCCGCAGCGGGCCCCCGGCGGGCAGGTGGGCGGCTATCACCGGCGCCGCCCAGCGGACCAGCCGGACGGCGATCAGGGTGATCGGCAACGCCCACCAGAACAGGGCCGGCAGGTTGTGGGTGCGCAGCGACACGCCGAATCCGTAGGTGGCGTAGGCGATGTCCGGCGCGGTGGCGCCGACGGTCAGGGCCACGCCGTCGAACCATCGCGGCCGCCACAACTTCAGCGGCAGGACGGCGGTCGGATGGGTGGGCAGCGTCAGCGGCATGCCGCGACGCTATGGCGGCCGGCGCGGCCGGTGGTGCGGGCCGGGTGGAGGCCGTGCGGAGATCCTGTGCGCGCGGCGCCCGAGGACCATCTGCGGGGCAGGGTTACGCCGGGCGGACGAGGAAGTCGTAGACGCCGGTGATCTCCAGGACGCGCCGGACCGTGCGGGTCGGGTTCGTCACCGAGAACTGCCGGTCGGTCTCCTCCGCGCGCTGGTAGGCGACGATCAGGGCGCCCAGCGCGGCGGAGTCGAAGAAGGTGACCGCGCCCAGATCGGCCTCGACGGCGGCGGCACCCGGCGTGCCCAGCTCGGCGAGAAGCAGCTCGATCAGCTCGTCCGCGGCGGCCATGTCGAGCTCGCCGGCGAGCCGCACGGTGCGGTGGCCGTCCAGCGCGGTGACGTGCGCCGACCACAGCGGCACCTCGGTCATCCGGAGTCCTAGCGTCGTGGGAGGGCGCTCGGCCTGCTGGCACCGCGACGCTTGGTCGAGTCCCATATACCCAGGATTCTCCGTCCTCAAGCCTGCGGGGTGCGGACCGCCAGCATGGCGACGTCGTCCTCGTGATCGTCGCCGGCGAAGGCGGCGTGCAGACGGTCGAGCATCGCCGGCAGGGGCACGCCGGCGAAGTCGGCCATCGCCTCGTGCAATTGGCGTTCACGCTCGTCGAAGGGCTGCTCGCGGGTCTCGATGAGCCCGTCGGTGTAGAACAGCACGGTCGAGCCGGGCGGCACATGCGTGGTGAGGTTGGTGCGCGGGGTGCGGCGCTGAGCGCCCAGCAGCGGATCACAGCCGGTGAGCACGGTGGTCCCGGCATCGGTGACCAGCAGGGGGCTGGGGTGTCCCGCGTTCGACCACTGCAACCGGTGGCCGTCACCACCGGGCTCCGGCCGCAGGAAGGCCAGCACGACGGTCGCGGTGATCCGGTCGCCGAGCGCCTGGTTCGCCGTGTCGAGCCGGCGCAGCAGCGCCGAGGGCGGCTCGTGCCGGTCGACCAGCAGCAGACGCAGCTTGCTCCGCAGACGGCCCATCAAAGCGGCGGCGCGCATGTCGTGCCCGGTGACGTCCCCCACGACGAGGGCGAGATGGCCCGGATCGAGGCGTACGGCGTCGTACCAGTCGCCGCCCACCTGCTCGCCGCGCGCGGCGGGCTCGTAGTGGGCGGCCAGCTCGTACGGCGCCGCGTCGGGCAGGTCGCTCAGCAGCGCCCGCTGCAGCACGGCGGCCACCTTCTCACGCGACGAGAGGTGGTCGGCGCGCTGCAGCGCCTGCGCGACGTAACCGGCCAGCGCGGCGAGGACCCCCTGCTCCTCGGGCCGGAGCGCGTACGGCTCCTTCCAGACGAAGGTCAGCGCACCGGCCGAGCCACCAGGTCCCGGCAGCGGCACGCTGGCGGCCGACTGCCAGCCCATCTCCATGAACGTGCCGACGGCCTCCGGGGTCAGCGCACGGACCGCCGCCAAGTCGGGCAGCACGACCTGGGCACCGGTCCGCACCGCCAGCGCCGACGGAGTGCCGGCCGCGCCGGCGTAGCGGCGCCACCGCTCGGCGACCCGCGACGGCAGCGCCGAGGCGGACTGCAGGTTCACCCATCCGGCGCGGTCGACCAGCGAGAGGCCCACGTACGCGGGATCCAGGGTGCCGGTCACCAGCTCCCGCACCACCTCCACCACGTCCTCGGCGGTGTTGGTCTTGGCCAGCGCGGTGCTGGCCCGCAGCAACAACTGGCTGCGGTCCAGCGCGGCCTGGTCCTGCTGCCGCTGTGCCCGCTGGTGTGCGATGCGCAGCCGGAGGCTGTCGGAGCAGGAAGCGCCGAGGTCGGCCAGCAGGGCCAGCTCGTCCGGGGTCCATCGCCGCGGAGCGGTGTCGATCGCGCTCAGCGAGCCGAGGACCAGGCCGGCGTCGTCGGTCAACGGCACCCCGGCGTAGCC
>NZ_JBFAZH010000339.1:0-6928 GCF_040681735.1 Actinoplanes sp. NPDC051633
TGCTCGGCGCCGGCGCCTGCGGCGGCACGACGCGGGATAACTCCGGCGACTCCGGCTCGGCGGCGCAGTCCGGCGCCAGCGCCGACCCGGGCGCCAAGCTCAAGGAGGGCGTCAAGATGGCCTTCCTGCCCAAGCAGCTCAACAACCCGTACACCGACGTGGAGGTCGGCGGCGGCAAGGTGGCGCTCGGGGAGCTCAAGGGCGAGTACAAGCTGACCGGGCCCAACGACGCCAGCGCCTCGTCGCAGGTGTCCTACATCAACACGCTGATCCAGCAACAGCAGGACGTCATCGCGATCGCGGCCAACGACCCGAACGCGGTGTGCCCGTCGCTGAAGCAGGCCCGGGCGGCGAAGATCAAGATCGTCGGGTTCGACTCGGACGCCGCCAAGGACTGCCGCGACGTCTTCATCAACCAGGCCACCACGCAGGGCATCGGTGAGAGCCTGGTGAAGATGGCGAGCGCGCAGGCCGGCCCGGCCGGCGGCGAGATCGCGATCCTGTCGGCCACGCCGAACGCGACGAACCAGAACGCCTGGATCGAGGTCATGAAGACCGAGCTGGCCAAGCCGGAGAACAGCAAGCTGAAGCTGGTCAAGACCGCCTACGGCAACGACGACGACCAGAAGTCGTTCCAGGAGGCGCAGGGCCTGCTGCAGTCGTACCCGAATCTCAAGGTGATCGTCGCGCCGACCACGGTGGGCATCGCGGCCGCCGGGCGCTACGTGAGCAGCTCGAGCTACAAGGGCAAGGTCGCGGTCACCGGGCTGGGCCTGCCCAACCAGATGCGCGAGTACGTGAAGGACGGCACGGTCAAGGTGTTCGCCCTGTGGAACCCGGCCGACATCGGCTACCTGGCCGCCTACGCGGGCGTCGCGCTCGCCTCCGGCCAGATCAGCGGCGCCGAGGGTGAGAGGTTCAAGGCCGGCAAGCTCGGCGACTACACGGTCGGCAAGGACGGCGAGATCGTGCTCGGCCCGCCGACCGAGTTCACCCCCGAGAACATCGACCAGTTCAACTTCTGAGGCCGACATGCCGCGCTACTGCTTCCAGCTCCAGGTCCGGCCCGACCGGATCGATGAGTACGTGGCGCGGCACCGAGCCGTGTGGCCGGAGATGCAGGACGCTCTCCGGTCCACCGGCTGGCGCAACTATTCGCTCTTCCTCCGTGACGACGGCCTGCTCATCGGGTATGTCGAGGCGGACGACCTAGCAACGTCCCAGGCGGCAATGGAGGCGCTGGACGTCAACACCCGTTGGCAGGCCGAGATGGCGGAGTTCTTCGCGGGCACCACACCCACGGAGGGCTTCCCGCTGCTCGAAGAGGTTTTTCACTTGGAGTCACCATGACCGACATCGCCGCCGTCAAGCGGGCGCTGACCGCCCAGCGCATCGAGACGCCGTCCTGGGCGTTCGGCAACTCCGGCACCCGCTTCAAGGTGTTCGCCCAGCCGGGCGTCCCCCGCTCGCCGGAGGAGAAGATCGCCGACGCGGCCGTCGTGCACCAGCACACCGGCGTCGCGCCGACCGTCGCCCTGCACATCCCGTGGGACAAGGTGGACGACTACGCGGCGCTGGCCGAGTACGCCGCCTCTCTCGGCGTCAAGATCGGCGCCATCAACACCAACGTCTTCCAGGACGACGACTACAAGCTGGGGTCGGTCACCAACCCCGACCCGGGGATCCGGCGCAAGGCCACCGACCACCTGCTCGAGGCGGTCGACATCATGGACCGGACCGGGTCGCGCGACCTGAAACTGTGGTTCGCCGACGGCATCAACTACCCGGGCCAGGACGACCTGCGCAACCGGCAGGACCGGCTGCACGCGGCGCTGCGCGAGGCGTACGACCGGCTCACCGGCGACCAGCGGATCCTGCTGGAGTACAAGCTCTTCGAGCCGGCCTTCTACGCCACCGACGTGCCGGACTGGGGCACGTCTTACGCCCACTGCATCGAGCTGGGCGAGCGGGCGACCGTCTGCATCGACACCGGTCACCACGCGCCCGGCACCAACATCGAGTTCATCGTGGCGTTCCTGCTGCGGCAGAACAAGCTCGGCGCGTTCGACTTCAACAGCCGCTTCTACGCCGACGACGACCTGATGGCCGGCGCCGCCGACCCGTTCCAGCTGTTCCGCATCATGTACGAGATCGTCCGCGGGGACGCGCTGGACCCGGCGTACGGGATCAACTTCATGCTCGACCAGTGCCACAACATCGAGACGAAGATCCCGGCGATCATCCGCTCGGTGATGAACATCCAGGAGGCCACCGCCAAGGCGCTGCTGGTCGACCGGGACGCGCTCGCCAAGGCACAGAACGACGGCGACGTGCTGGCCGCCAACGGGGTGTTGATGGACGCGTACAACACCGACGTGCGCCCGCTGCTGGCCGAGGTCCGCACCGACGCCGGCCTGGATCCGGACCCGATCGCGGCCTACCGCCGCAGCGGATACCAGGAGCGCATCGTCGCCGACCGGGTGGGCGGCGAGCAGGCCGGCTGGGGCGCCTAGGGCTGTTCTGCGGATCGAGGTTCAGGCGCTGCGGCGGGCGTCGGCGATCAGGCGGTCGAGGCCGGCGAGGACCTCCTTGCCTGCCGTGGACGCCGTGGAGACCTGGCGGGCGATCTCGGCCAGGACCGACGCCTGCTCCTCGACCGACGCGGCGATCGCCACCTGCACCTCGCTGATCTCGTTGACCGCCGACGTGGTGGAGGCGAACCCGCCGGCCGCAGCCTCGGTCTGACCGGTGATCGCGCCGATCACGCCGTTCACCCGGCTGGCCGAGGTGGCCGTCTCGTTGGCGAGCTGCTTGACCTCACTCGCCACCACCGCGAAGCCCTTGCCCATCTCGCCGGCTCGCGCGGCCTCGATGGTGGCGTTCAGCGACAGCAGGTTGGTCTGACCGGCGAGCTGCGCGATCAGCGAGTTCACCTCGGCGATCTCGGACACCGAGGTCTGCAGGCCGGTCATCCGCTCGGTGGCGTCGTCGGCGACCTCGCGGCCGGTCGCGGCGATCCCGGCCGCCTGGGTGGACCGCCGGGCGATGTCCTGCACGGCGGCCGCCAGCCCGGACAGCTCCCGGTCCACGGCGGCGACGGCGTCGATCGCCGCCCGCGCGCCCTCGGCCACCTCGGCGGCGTGCCGGGCGGTCCGCGCCGACTCCTGCACGGCCCGGGCGGCGCGCTCCTGCTCCGCCTCGACCTCGCGGGCCTTCGCGGCGCGGTCGGCCTCGTCGCGCTCCCGCAGGGCCAGCGCGGCCTCCTCGGCCAGCCGCTCCCCCTCGCGCTCGGCCTGCTCAGCGAAGTGCCAGAAGATCAGGATCCCGGCGACCTCGAGGACCACCGCGCCGGAGTGGATGGCGACCATGACCAGTGCCTCGTGGTGGTCCACCATCATGCCGAAGACCCGCGCGGGGGCGAGGATGCCCACCGTCGCGTGGTGCACGACGACGAAGACCAGCGCCCACACCAGCGGCGCCCAGCGCTGGTAGAGCGCGACGAACACCAGGATCGCGTAGAGGTGCAGGTGGGAGTCGACGCGGCCGCCGGACAGCTCGATGAAGACGAAGGTGGACATGATCAGGCCGAGGCTGGCCACCGTGGAGCGGCCGCTCCGAGTGCGTGGCAAGGAGGTGCACGCGGCCGTGGCGGCGATCAGCGCGGTCAGCAGCACCGTCTCGAAGAGCGGCGCCGGGCCGGCCAGCCCGACCAGCAGCAACGCGGGAACGTGGCCCCAGAGCAGTCGCACCACGACGCGGTGCCGGGCGGTCCAGGAGTCGTCGGTCAGCCGGGCGCCACGCGGCAGCCGCGCGAGCGGAGTCGTCACGCAGACCCCATCGGCCACTCGGCCCGGCCGCTGAGTTTCCGGCGTTCCGCCACGCGCGGCCGCCCGGCCGTGATATCAGCCGTTACGAGCCGGGTGCCTTGCGGGTCAGCAGGACCACCCGGATCCGCGGGAACTGCTGCACCTCGCCGGCGCTGAAGTCGTGGTCGAGGATGGCGGCCGCGGCCGGCTTCATGCCCTCCCACGGCTGTTTGCCGGTGCCGGTGCTGAGCAGCCACAGCCGTTTGTTGCCGGAGAGGCAGGGCGCCGGGTCGGGGCACTCCTCGGCGCCGAAGCGGCCCACCTGGGCCGCCGTGCGGGTCAGCAGCACGTCCTTCGGGGCCCGGCCGGTGCGGGTCTCGGCACGCAGTTCGTACTCGGCCGCGGTGCGGGCCAGGTGGGTGCGGAAGCGGTCGTTGTAGACGATGCCGTCGCCCGGCTGGGTCTTCGCGGCGATGTACGCGAACGCCGGGGCGTACCCGGGCTGGCCCTTGACCGGGCTGGTCCGCACCTCCCGGTAGCCGTCGACCGCCAGGTAGGCCAGGCCGGGCAGCACGAGCGCGGCGCTCAGCATCCAGCGGGCGCCGGCCTTCTTGGCGCCGTACGGCCCGAACAGGAAGACGATCGCGCCGGCCGCCAGCAGCGTGAACGCCGGCAGGGTGAACAGCACGTAGCGCGCCGCCAGCAGGTGCAGGACCGGCGAGCTGGCGTAGATGAACAGGATCGGGACGGCCGCCCAGGCGAGCAGCAGCACCGTGCCGGCGCGGGACTTGCGCCAGAGCAGCACCGCGCCGAGCAGGGCCAGCAGGATCACGGCGTAGGCCAGGTGGTCGGCCAGGAACAACCGGGCCGGCAGCTCGACCGGAGCCCGCTTGTCGTCGGCCAGCCAGGACACCTGGCCGGACTGCCGGGACGCCAGCGCCGGCAGCGGGATCACGACGAGGCAGGCGCCGGCGGCCGCGCCGGCGAACCGCCAGCGGCGGATCTCGTCCGTTGACCGGGTGGCAAGGAGCGCGTAGAGCAGGTGGGCGCCGAGCACGGCGAAGGACAGGAAGTGGCCCAGGCCGGCCAGTGCGAGGGTCAGCGCGTATGAGAACCAGCGCGGCCAGGTCGGCCGCTCCACGGCCCGCAGCAGAAACCAGGTGGAGACCGTGACCAGCATGGTGACCAGCGCGTACGACCGGACCTCCTGCGCGTACCGGGAGATCGACGGGATCAGCGCGAGCAGCAGGCCGCCGACCACGCCGACCCGGGTCCCGGCCAGCCGCCGGCCGATCAGCGTGGCCGCCGCGGCGGTGACCACCATCGCGGCCAGCGACGGGATCCGCAGGGTCAGCAGAGAGTCGCCGGCCACCGCGACCCAGCCGCGCATCACCACGTAGTAGAAGGCGTGGACCAGGTCCACGTTGGTGAGCATGCGGCCGAGATCGCTCCACGACATGGCGACGGCATGCCAGGTGACGTACTCGTCCTCCCACAGCGCCCGGGTGCCCGCCTGCCGGTAGACGACGGCCGCGGTGACCAGGGCGGGCAGCAACGCCCAGAAGGCGGTGCCGCGCGATCGCTCGCCCGTGGCGCGGTGGCTGATCGGCTCGGCGCGGAACGTCTGCACGTCGCCGGGCGGGGTGACGCTCGAGGTCATCGGACCGTGAACCCGTAGACCTTCTTGGCCCCGCCCTTGCGCAGCGCCCGGACTGCCGCGGAATCCTGGTCGATCTTCCAGCGCGCCGAACCGTTCTGGTTGAAGTAGACGAACCCGAGCATGTCGTCGTCCTCGGCCACGCCGCCGGTGAGCTCGCCGATCCACTCGGGACGGCTGCCGCCGGGCTCGGCGCCGGTCTCGACGATGAGGAACGGCTTGTCGGTGAACTTGCGCACCTGCTTCTTCGTCGGCCCGAAGAGCTCGTCGTAGGTGTTCTTGCCCTTGCGCGTGAAGTAGCCGTCGATGCCGATCCAGTCGACGTACTTGTCGCCCGGATACAGCGGCTTGAGCTTCACGCCGGGCACCGGGTTGATCACGTTGGGCGTCCAGGTCCAGATGACGTTGGTGGCGTCGGCCTTCTCGAACAGACCGTGGATGTGCCGCCACGCGGCCACGAAGTCGGCGGCCTTGTTCTTGCCGGCGCCCCACGAATACCAGCCGCCGTTCATCTCGTGCGCGAAGGTGAGCACGATCGGCACGTTCACCGTGCGCACGGCGGTGGCGAACCGGGTGATGTACGCGTCCTGCTTGCCGGCGGCGATGTCCTTGAGCTTGGGCCTGAACGGCTCCCACCGGATCACCGGCAGCGCGCCGTTCTGGTACGCCTCCCGCGCCTGGCTGGCGGCGAACTCGTCGTCGAAGCTCTCGAAGACGGTCAGCATGTTGGGCTTCTTGCCGACCCGCTCGGTGTAGCCGGCCACGTTGTCCGCCGCCGTCGGGGCGCCGCCCAGCGCCACGCCGAAATACTTGCCGGACGGCTCGATCAGGTGCGAGACGTCGAAAGCCGGCACCGGCGCGGCACTGGGCGCCGCGGCGGCACCAATCGCGCCGCCGCGGGCCTGAGCCGGCCCCGCGGACAGGTCGAGGTCGCGCGCCACGCTGAACTCGACAACCGCCAGCGACAGGATCACCGCACCGGCGATCAGGTGCTTGGTCCTCACGCCGGCAGCACCTCGGCGCGGTCCTTGTCGGGGTCGATGAGCAGCGCCTGGGCCACGATGGTGAGGAAGAACATGCCGGTCAGGAACAGAGGTGTGTAGGTCAGCGCGTCCTTCGTCAGCATCCGGTAGGCGGCCCCGCCGACCCAGAGCAGCGCCGTCCCGCCCGTCCACAGCCGCATCGCGAGCCACAACCGCCGGGTCTTGCTCTTCTTCTTGGTGCCGCCGGTCGGCTGCCAGCCCATCCGGCGGCCCCGGATGATGTCGACCACCGCGTAGAAGTGCGACCAGCCGTAGATCATCTTGACCGTCCAGCTGTCCAGGCCGTACCGGCACTTGTGCCAGAGCGGGAACAGCACCAGGTTGTAGACGATGCTCGGCAGGATCAGCAGGTAGTTGGCCAGGCCGACGTTCTGCGGGAAGACCAGCAGCATGATCAGCGGCACCACCGGCGCGAAGACGGC
>NZ_JBFAZH010000340.1:0-6924 GCF_040681735.1 Actinoplanes sp. NPDC051633
GACGCGGCTTTCGGGGAGTCCGTCGCCCTGGTCTGCGTGGCCATCCTGATGATCCTGCTGCTGCTGGGCGGCGTAGTGGCCGGATTGCTTCCGCTGGCCGCCGCCGTGGGGGCGGTCACCGCCACGTTGCTCGCGCTGACCGGAGTGGCCCGCCTTGTGCCGGTCAGCGAGTACACGGTCAACGTGGTCACCCTGCTCGGCATCGGGCTGGCGGTCGACTACGGCCTGCTGATGATCGCCCGGTTCCGGGAGGAGCGGGCCGCGGAGCCGGACGCGCCGCCGGCCGACCTGATCGCCCGCACGGTGGCCTCGGCTGGGCGGGCGGTGCTGGTGTCCGGGGCGGCGGTCACCGTGGCCATGGTGGGGTTGGTCGCCTTCGGCGATCCGCTGCTGGCCGCGATGGCGCTGGGTGGGGCGTTGGTCGTCGTGCTGGCCACGGCGACCGGGCTGACGCTCGTACCGGCATTGATCGCGACCGCCCATCGGCGCATCCCGGAAGCCGGCCGGTGGCGGCGCAAGCGGCGAGGACCCGGCCTGCTGGCCCGCCTGGCTGCGTTCGCCCAGCGCCGGCCGGCCCCGGTGGCCGTGGCCGTGGTCGTCGGCCTGCTGGTGTTGAGCACGCCGTTGTTCTTCGTGGAGTTCGCCAACTCCGACGTCCGCGCGCTGCCCGCGACCAGCGAGGCGCGCCGGACGTACGAGGCGGTGCAAAGCACGTTCGCCGACCCGCCGAAGCAGCCACTGACGGTCGTCGTCGAGGCCGACCCGGCGCAGCCCGGCACGCAGCAGTTGTTGAAATCCATGAAGAGCCTGCCCGGCGTCTCCGATGTGTTCGTCCGCGACGAGCTGCCGCCGGGGATCAGCGTCGTCGACGTGGTGCCGACCGGTGCCGAGGACGGCGAGCGGGCCCAGCAGTTGGTGGCCGCCGTGCGGGCGCTCGACGCGCCCTCCCCGGTGCTGGTGGCCGGCCCGGCCGCGGAGCTCGCCGACGAGAAACGATCGGTGGCTCAGCGGCTGCCGGTCGCTCTGCTGATCATCGTGGTGGCGACCGGGGCGCTGCTGTTCGCGCTGACGCGCTCGGTGGTCGTACCCGTCAAAGCGATCCTGCTGAACCTGCTCACCCTGCTGGCCACCATGGGGGTTCTGGTCGCGGTCTTCCAGTGGGGCTGGGGCGCCGGCGTGCTCGGCTTCGAGCCGTGGGGCGCGCTCGACCTGACCACCCCGCTGCTGTTGTTCGTCTTCGCGTTCGGCCTCTCGATGGACTACCAGGTCTTCCTGCTGGCCCGGATCAAAGAGGAATGGGACCGGCGGACGGCCACCGACCGCGCGGCCAGCGACCACGCCGTCCTGGCCGGGATCACCGCCACCGGCCCGGTGGTCACAGCGGCCGCCCTCGCGATCGGCATCGTCTTCCTCGGCTTCGTCCTCGGCGACCTGGTCCCGGTCAAGGAGATCGGCGTCGGCATGGCCGTCGCGGTCCTGCTGGACGTCACGGTGGTCCGCGGTCTCCTGCTCCCGGCGACGATGTCGCTACTCGGCCGCTGGAACTGGTGGCGGCCGGGCCGCGCTCCGGCCTGACCATCGAGGCCCGCACCTGAACCCGGCGGTAGGAGCGTCCACGTGGGCGCGCGGGCTGCCGTGTCAGCGGGTTCCGGCGGCCAGGA
The DNA here is from genome assembly GCF_040681735.1 of Actinoplanes sp. NPDC051633. Taxonomy (NCBI): domain Bacteria; kingdom Bacillati; phylum Actinomycetota; class Actinomycetes; order Micromonosporales; family Micromonosporaceae; genus Actinoplanes; species Actinoplanes sp. NPDC051633. Next base: position 1,662 of record NZ_JBFAZH010000340.1, read on the forward strand.
ACATCGGGACCGCCAGCATGAGTCGGCCCGTTGCGGCCCGATGGTCTTGCTCGGCGATCCACTGCTCGGCTTCGGCTGCGGTGATCGCGTCGGTGTCGCGGGCTGCGATCGCGTGCTGGGCCAGCAGCAGTCGGGTCGAGGCGTCGGTGAGGATCGCGGTGTGCACCTCGAACGTGACGTCGGTGAAGCCATTGTCGAGCAACAGGTTGCGGTAGGTGCGGGCGATACGCGGGTGCGGGATCGTGTCGGCCCGCGCCGTGATGATGCGCCGGGTGAGTTCGCCGAAGTCGGAATCGACGACCAGGGTGTCCCAATCCTGCCCGGCCAGCACGATCCGCCCGCCCGGGGCCAGCACCCGTTTCGCCTCGGCCATTGCCGCGTCCGGGTCGGGCAGGATGTGGAATACCTTGTCGGCCCGGTAGCCGTGGGCCTCGCCGTCCATCAACGGCAGGTCAGTGGCGTCGGCGGCGCGTATATCGGTACCGGGAAACCGCTCGCGGGCCGCGGTCAGCATGGCCGGGTCGAGGTCCACCCCGATCGCTGTGGCCCCGCGCTGCGCGAGTTCGGCCACCGCGCGCCCGGTCCCACAGCCCACATCGACAACCGTCGCGTGCGGCTTGAGGTTCAGCAACTGGTAGCCGCGCTCGCGTAGCGCGACCGCACCGGGCATGTTCTCGGCCGCGTCGAGTATCCGGACCAGGGTTGCGGTATCGGTGTGGGCACTGTGCGTCTTGGTCATTGCGCCACTGTGCGACTTAAGGTTGACCTGAAGTCAACCGCCGCGGAGGTACCTGATGGAGTACGCGATCGGCGAGCTGGCGGCCCGTTGCGGGGTAGCTGCTCACGTGTTGCGCCACTGGGAGCATGTGGGCCTGCTGGCCCCCGCTCGCCGCGTGGCTTCCCGCCGCGTCTACACCGAGGCCGACCTGGCCCGGGTCGCCGAGATCCAAATCTGCAAGGACGCCGGCTTCAGCCTCGACGAGATCCGCGACCTGTTCACCGCCCCCTCTCCCGACGCCCGCCGCGCCATCCTGCGTACCCAGCTGACCCAGGTCCGGGAACGCATCGCCCGCCTGACCCTCTCCCAGACCCTCCTGGAACACGGCCTGCGCTGCCGCCACGACGACCACCGGACCTGCGGCCGTTTTCAGTCGATGATCCTCGCCCGACTTGACGGCGTCCCCCTGGTCGAAGCCCTCGCCCACCCTTGAGTGGGTGCCGGCTGACCGGCGACCCCGTGATGGTGGACGTGCTCGGACGGCCTCTGGCCTCCACAACGTTCTGGGGCCCTGCACCTAGACGCGGCCGCCGGACGGGTCGCCGGACAGGCGCTGGGCCACGTAGATCGGGACGATCGACAGCAGGACCAGGACCGTCGCCACCACGTTGACCACCGGCGCCTGGTTGGGCCGGAACAGGTTGTCCAGGATCCAGATCGGCAGCGTCGTGGTGTTCTGGCCGGCCGTGAAGCGGGTCACGATGATCTCGTCGAAGCTCAGCGCGAAAGCCAGCAGCCCGCCCGCCAGCAACGCCGTGCGCATCAGCGGCAGCGTCACCCGCCGGAACGTCGTGAAGCCGTCGGCGCCCAGGTCCATCGACGCCTCCTCGAGGTCGCCGCCCATCCGCCGCAGCCGCGCGATGACGTTGTTGAAGACCACCACGATGCAGAACGTGGCGTGCGCGACCACGAGCGTCCACATCGACAGCGGCACGCCCAGCACGGTGCGGAACGCGTTGTTCAGGGCGATGCCGGTGACGATGCCGGGCAGCGCGATCGGCAGGATGATCAGCAGGGACACCGCGTCGCGGCCGAAGAAGCGGTAGCGCTGCAACGCCATCGCGGCGAGCGTACCCAGGATCAGGGCCAGCGCCGTCGCGAGCAGGCCGACCACCACCGAGGTGCGCAGCGCGCTCAGCGCGCCCGCGTTGTGCAGGGCCCGCGACCACCACTCCCACGTGAAACCCGAGGGCGGCCAGCCGAAGGCGCGGTCGGCGTTGACCGAGTTGATGAGTACGACCAGCAGCGGCACGTAGAGGATCGCCAGCACGACGCCCATCACGATGCGCAGGCCGATCCGCATGCCCCGGGTGAGGAACATCAGAGGTGCTCCAGAGCGCCGGCCCTGCGGGACAGGAACAGGTACACGATCATCACCACCACCGGGACGAGGCCGACCGCCGCGGCCAGGGGCTGGTTGTTCGCCGCGCCGATGTTGTCGTAGACCAGGTTGCCGAGGAACTGCTTGGTGCCGCCGACGATCTCCACCGCCACGTAGTCGCCCAGGGTCAGCGAGAAGGTGAAGATCGAGCCGGCCACGACGGCCGGGAAGACCATCGGCAGCACCACGGTGCGCAGCACGCGCCAGGGCCGCGCGCCGAGGTCGGCGGCCGCTTCCAGCAGCGAGCCCGGCAGGCGGTCCAGGCCGGCGAAGATCGGCAGGACCATGTACGGGAACCAGAGGTACGCCAGCGTGCACACGGTCGCGGTGAGCCCGTACCCGGGGGAGGTGACGCCGAACGGGGAGCCCAGCCAGTCGATCAGCCCGCCGCCACCGAACATGCTGCGCCAGGCGTACGCCTTGACCAGATAGGACGCCCACAGCGGCAGCAGGATCGCGGCCACCAGCAGCGGGCGCCAGCGCGGGCCGGCCACCTTCGCCATGAAGAACGCCACCGGCAGGGCCAGCGCCGCGTCGACCAGGGTGACCAGCACGGCCACCCCGATCGTGCGCAGCGTGACCGCGCGGTAGACCGGGTCGGTGAGAACGATCCGGATGTTCTCGAGGGTCCACGAGCGTTCGATCTCGCCGGTGAACGAGTTCGTCGACCACAGCGCGGTGATCAGCAACGCCGCCAGCGCCCCGACGTAGGCCAGCCCGAGCCACAGCAGCGGCGCGCCGAGGAGCAGCGCGAGGCGGCTCCGCGGCGATCGGGTGAGCCGGGCCGAGACCTGGCGGCGCAGCGTACCCATCAGCCCTTGATTTCCGTCCAGGCCCGCGTCCAGGCGGCGTAGTCGGTGCACTTGACGTCGGTGCGGCCGTCGAGGCACTGCTCGACCGGCGTGGACCAGTACCAGATCTGGTCCGCGTAGGCCTTGTCGTCGGCGTGGTAGGTCTCGCAGAACGACTTGTCGGTGGTCAGCGCGCACGCCTTGGCGTTCGCCGGCGCCTCGCCGAAGTACTCCGCGACCTGCGCGTTGGCCTCCGGGCTGACGATGTGGTTCAGCCACTGGTACGCGCAGTTCGGGCGCTTGCTCTTCGCCGACACCATCCAGGTGTCCGACCAGCCGGTCGCGCCCTCGCTCGGCAGGATCGCCTTGACCGGCGCCTTCTCGGCCACCGCGGTGTTCACGATGACCTGCCAGGTGGTGCCGATCACCGAGTTGCCGCTCTTGAAGGACTGCACCTCCTTGAGGTAGTCCGACCAGTACTCGCTGACGTTCGGCTTCTGCGCCTTCAGCAGGTCGACGGCCGCCTTGAACTGCGCCTCGTCGAGCGCGTACGGGTTCTTGATGTTCAGCTCGGGCTTGGTCTTCATCAGGAACAGCGCGGCGTCGGCGATGTAGATCGGCGAGTCGTAGGCGGTGACCTTGCCCTGGTACTTGCCGGCGTCGGTGAACACGGCGGCCCACGAGGTCGGCGCCGGGTTGACGACGTCGGTGCGGTACATCAGCAGGTTCGCGCCCCAGCCGTGCGGGACGCCGTACATCTGGCCGTTCACCGAGTTCCACGGCCGGTCCTTCAGGAAGCCCGTCACGTCGGGGTAGTTCTGCACCAGCGAGGTGTTGACCGGCGCCACGTCACCGGCCGCGATCAGCCGCAGCGAGGCGTCGCCGGAGGCGGAGATGACGTCGTACTCGCCGGTCTTCATCAGGGTGACGGCCTCGTCCGAGGTGCCGAACGTCTTGACCGTCGCCTGGCAGCCGGTCGCCTTCTCGTAGGAGGAGACCCAGTCGACCTTCGGGTCGTTGCTGCCGTCCTCGGCGTACCCGGGCCAGGCGAGAATGGACACCGAGCCCTCGCCCTGGCCGAGCTGCTGGAGCATGTCGATCTTGGGGGCGGTGAAGCCGCCTTGGCTGCTCGGGCTTTCCGAGCCGGACTCGGATGTCGTGCCGCAGGCCGCGAGAAGAGCGACGCCGCAGAGCGCGAGGAGTTTACGCATCGGAGGATCCTTCCAGGGGAACGACGTCGTTCGGGCTGATGCTGACGAGCACACGCTCCCCGCGGCGGTGTGCGGCGTTGCCCGACGTGTTGGGTTCACTTGCGGTCACCCGAGCGCCGGTGTCGAGGTCGATGAGGTAGCGGGTGGTCGCGCCGAGGTAGACCACCTCGGCGATGGTGCCGGACGGACGGCCCGGCTCCGTGCTGAGCCGGATCCGTTCCGGCCGCACCATGAATCTGCCGTCCCGGCCGAGCAACTCCCGGGCCGCGTGGCCGGTGAGCACGGTCGAGGTGCCGACGAAGCCGGCCACGAACTCGGTCTGCGGTTGCTGGTAGATCTCGGCGGGCGTGCCGGTCTGGGCGATCCGGCCGTGGTGGAACACCGCGATCCGGTCGCTCATCGTGAGCGCTTCCTCCTGGTCGTGCGTCACGAAGACGAAGGTGATCCCGGCGTCGCGCTGCAGCTGCTTGAGCTCGACCTGCATCTGCTCGCGCAGCTTGAGGTCGAGGGCGCCGAGCGGCTCGTCGAGCAGCAGCACACGCGGTTTCACGACCAGGGCCCGGGCGAGCGCGACCCGCTGGCGCTGGCCGCCGGAGAGCTGGGTCGGGCGCCGCTCGGCGAAACCGTCCATCCGCACCGAGGCGAGGGCCTCGTCGGCCCGCTTGCGGCGTTCGGCCCGTTTCACGCCGCGGACAGCCAGGCCGTACTCGACGTTGTCCCGGACCGACAGGTGCGGGAACAGCGCATAGTCCTGGAAGACCGTCGTCACGTCCCGCTCGAACGGCACCGCCCGGGTCACGTCGGCGCCGGCCAGCTCGACCCTGCCCGCGGTCGGCCTCTCGAAGCCGGCGATCATCCGCAGCACGGTGGTCTTGCCCGACCCGGACGGGCCCAGCATGGCGAAGAACTCGCCGTCGGCGATGGACAGGTCGATGCCGTCCACGGCGACCGTGGAACCGAAGGTCTTGCGCAGGCCGGTGAGCCGGATGGCGGAGACTGTGTCCACGAGCGAAAACCTATGGCTTCATAGTTCTATAAACAAGCACGCTTAGATTCAGGTGATCAATGCAACGGTGCTGGTGAATGGGTGGCTTGTGGCACA
>NZ_JBFAZH010000341.1:0-6919 GCF_040681735.1 Actinoplanes sp. NPDC051633
GCTGAGCTGCCACTCTTAGCTTGCGCACACCGACCGAGCCTCGAACTGGTAGCCCAGCCACGCATCCAGACGCCCGAAAGGCGGCTGAGCTACCACTCCTGGCTTGCGCTCCCCGACCGAGACCCGAAGTGGTAGCCCAGCCACGCATCCGGACGCCTGAAAGGCGGGTGGGCTACCACTCCTGGCTTGCGCACGCCGGCTCCAGACCCGAAGTGGTTGCCCAGCCAGAGGAAACGTCTGGCTTCGGGGCCCGGTTGCCCGGCCGGCGCGACAACGGCCGGTGCCTGTCGACCCGCGCCGCCGTGGACGCCTAGCGTCCGCCCATGAAGAAGATTCGGTGCCTGCTGGCCTGGCACAAGTTCGAGCGGCGGCACAACGCTCAGGCCGGCGACGGCAGCCCGTACTACTGGCAATGCGCCTTCTGCGGTAAGGAGCGCGACGTCCCGAACATCAGCGGTATCCCCGGCTAAGCCAGGCGGATGGCCAGCTCGACGCGCCAGCGGGTCTTCATGCGCTCGGTGCGCGGATCGGTGAGGTAGGCCTCGTACCGGCAGCCGAACCGATCGCCGGCCGGGTCCTCGTCCACGTCCGCATGCAGGCCGCTGTCACGGATCCACTCGACCAGCATGCGGTTGGCGCGCCTGGCGTGGTTCACGTACGTCAAGCTCGCATACCGCCCGGCGGGCAGCGTGCCGGCGCGCACCCGATCGTCGCCGTCGAAGGCCCCGCCCGTGATGCCGCCGACCTCGACGTTCATCGGACCGTTCATGTCGATCACGTGCAACCGGAAGAATGTGTGGCCGAACTCGACACCGCGCTCGTCCAGCCGGCCGTGTAGCTCCTCCATCAGCCGGTCCCGCACGGCGAACATCCCCCGGAACGGCGTCACCACCCGGATCCCGGCCGTCGCCCGTTCACCGTGCTCGACGACGGCGGGCCCTTCGATGATCTCCATGCGTTGATCTTCACCCATTCGGGTGAATCAGCGTCACCCGTGGCGGCGGAAATCCGTGGAACCGCGTCGTGTACGTGGCCGTGTAAGCACCGGCCGAACCGACCATGATCTCGTCGCCCTCCCGCAGGTCGACGGACAACGGGACGTTCGTCGCGAACGTGTCCTGACTGTCGCACGTGGGGCCGGTGACATGGAAAAGTCGTGTTTCCGAAGAACGGCGGCTGTCGCGCAACGGATAACGCAATTCCCCGCCGGATTCCAACGCTTCCATCATGCCGTTGAAAACGCCGAGATCCGTGTGCGCCCACCGCACGCCGTGCCGTTCCGCCACCCCGATCACCCGGCACCGGAACGTGCCCGCCGCGGCCACCAGGCACCGGCCCGGTTCGGCGACGACCGACACCGCATACGGCAGCTCGGCGAGCTTGCGGGCCAGCACGTCACCGAACGCGGACAGCGGTGGCACGCCGTCGGAGTAGCGCGCCGGGAAGCCGCCACCGATGTCGAGCACGGAGAACCTGATGCCGTCGAGGGCCACCTGGGTCATCACCTGCCGGACGTCGTCCAGCGGGGCGGCCAGCGTCGCGGGATGCAGCGTCTGCGATCCCATGTGGAAGGTCAGTCCATACGGCACGAGCCCCAGGTCACGAGCCCGCCGGCACAGGTCGGCGGCGGCTGGCACGTCGACGCCGAACTTGCCCTCGCTGGGCACCAGGCTCTCCTGCGGCGACGTCGCCAGCCGCACCAGGACCCGGCAGCCCGGAGCCGATGCGGCGGTGCGATACAGCTCCTCGACCGAGTCGACGGCGAACCGTGAGACCCCGGCCTGAAAGGCGAGCGCCGTCTGCGAACGGGCGCGAACCGGGTTGCTGAAGATCAAATGCGACGGGGGTACGCCGAGCGCCGAAAGCGAGATCATTTCGGCGATCGACGCGATCTCGAATCCGCAGCCGGCCCGGTGCAGCACCGACAGCACGCCCGGGTCGGGATTGCATTTCGTCGCGTAGTAGGGCCGCACATCGGGGAACGCGGACGTGAATTCCGCGACCGCCTGGACGATGCGGCCGGCGTCCATTTCCAGGACCGGCCCGGCCTCGGTGGGCCCGGGCGTGAACGAGAGCGTGGAAACGTCGACGAGAGGATCCAGCACTTCAAGCCCTCTAACATGGAGTGATGGGACCGTTGCTGACAGTATCCTAACCGGATCCGGCCCGTAAATGCAGGATGCCGCGACACCCCGTCAAGGGCCTCGCGGCATCCGCACATTGCTTCTAGGTCGGAGAAGTTGACCTAGAGTGAGCACTTCCCATCTGTCCGTGCCTATGTCTAGGCTCAGGCACGGATGTCGAACTCGCCATCCTTAGTTGAATCCACGAAGGCGGTCCACTCCGCCTGAGTGAACAAAAGGGCCGGTCCTGACCGGTCCTTGCTGTCGCGGACGGCAACTTCTGTGTCGAGGAATGCCACCTCGACACAGTTGTTGCCGCCGTTTCCGTTGCTGCGGCTGGCCTTACGCCAGACGGCACCGTTCAGTTGGTGCGCGGGCAACCCCAAGCACCCCCTTCGATATGTTGTGTCTCGAAGAGTTCTTACAACTGCAGAAGACTCTCGATCATCTTAAGGGACATACGATGATCGAGCGCCCTCGCGCTCAATCGATCGAACTCTTCCCGGTAACGGGCAACCTCGCTCGGTTGCTCTTCGTAGTAGTCTCCCGCAAGACCTTCCAGATATACAACATCCATATGGGTGGTCTCCCGAAATTCCAAAAGCGCTGCTGGGCCGCCCAAGAAGGTGTGCTCGCCGGCGTCGAACGGCAGGATCTGGACCGTCACATTGGGTAATTGAGCCGCTTCGATGAGACGAAGTAACTGTTCGCGCATGACGTCGTCACCACCGATCGTGCGCCTCAGCACCGACTCGTCGATGATCGCGGACAGCTCGAGCGGGTTCGATCCCTGCAACCTGTTCTGCCGGTGCAGCCGCAGCGCGATGCGCCGGTCGATGCTCTCCGGCGTGTCGTTGGGCCGTCCCGTGCGCATGAGCGCTCGCATGTAGTCGGTGGTCTGCAGCAGGCCCGGCAGCAGGATCGGCTCGAAGACCCGCATCGCGGCGGCGCCCGCCTCGAGGCCCACGAAGTTGCCCGGCCGCATGACGTCCTTGTAGTCGGTCCACCAGGACCTTTCCTTGGACAGCCGGGCCAGGTCGACCAGCGCCTCGCGGTACTCCTCGTCGCGGATGCCGTAGAGGGAGAGCATGTCGCGCACGTCCCGCGCGCTCACCGCCACCCGTGCCGTCTCGATGCGAGTGACCTTCGCCGTGTTCCACTCGAAGTAGCGCGACACCGTCTCCTGCGTCATGCCGGCGCCCTCACGGCACTTCTTCAGCTCGGCGCCCAGCCGGCGCCGGCGCAGGGTCGGTCCCTCATCCACGGTCGTCACGCCGAACTCCCTCGACTCCATCGAGACCCGATCCTACGTCGGCACGTCCGGCCAAGATCCAAGCAGGACGCTCAGCCGGCGCATCACGATCGATGGACCTGATTAGACATCGAGCTTCGTACTTCGAGTCTAGTACTTCTTGTCTTGACCTTGGGGTTGGGTACATGATGCTCCGGACAGCGAGTTAAGGCGTCGTGTACGGGCAGTCGCACAGCCCGCAGACGTCGTTTGAGTCGAGTGTCCATAAGGGGCGTGGCGGCGTGTTGGCTGACCAGTACTTCCTGATCGCACACGAGGACCGGACGGGCCGGTCGCGGCTCCATCCGCGGGCCACCGGACTAGGCCTGGCCGCCGCTCTGATCGGCGAGCTCATGCTGGAGGGCCGGGTCCGGATCATCGAGGGCGATCTGCACATCGTCAGCCGGCAGCCACCGTCGGACGCCCTCTCGCACGACATCCTCGACCTGCTCATCGCCCAGCCCCAGCACCGTGACGTGCGCACCTGGCTGGCCTTCCTGTCCCAGGACGCGGCGATCCGGGTCGGTGAGCGGATGATGCGCCTCGGCCAGGTCGAGTCGGTGACCCGGCGCAAGATGCTGAGCACGACCACGCTGTACATGCCGAACAGCCCGGCGCAGCGCAACGCCGCCGCCTGGGCCCCGGCCCGCCTGGCCAACATCCTGACCCGCGGCCTGGAGATGGGCGTGAGCGACCGGCTGCTGGTCGGCCTGATCGCGGCGACCGGGCTGACCCGGCACGTGCTGTACGACTACGAGGTGCACCGGCAGGCATTCCTGATGCTGCCCAACGCGGTGCACTCGCTGCCCGGCGACCTGTACGAGCTGGTCGAGTACACCGAAGCCTCCGTGGGCTCGGTGCTGACCGCCGGTCGCCGGTGACCATCGTCGGCCGCCACCACCGGCGGCCAGACAATTATGACCACTGGGCCGGGAGGCTATTGATGGCGCGCAAGGACCCCGAGCCGGACATCATCACGAAAGCTCTCGCCAAGAACCGGCTCGGCGTCCCGTCCGTCGTCTTCTTCGGTGTGGCCGGCGCGGCCCCCCTCACCGTGATCATCGGCTCCATCTCGGCCATCTACGCGATCATCGGCAGCACCGCCGTGCCGATCGTCTATCTCGTGGTGGCCGGGATCCTTTCCCTGTTCACGGTCGGGTTCGTCGCGATGAGCCGGCACATCGTCAACTCCGGCGCCTTCTACTCCTACATCAGCCACGGCCTCGGGCGGGTGATCGGGGTGGGCGCCGCGTTCGTGGCCCTGCCGGCGTACTCGCTCATGCAGATCGGCCTGTTCGGGCTGTTCGGCTCGGCCGCGTCGGGCATTCTCGGCGCGATGGGCTTCACCGTGAGCTGGTACGCCTGCGCGTTGGTGGCCTGGGCTCTCGTGGCGATCCTCGGCCTGCTGTGGGTCGACCTGAGTGGACGCGTGCTCGCGGTGCTGCTGGTCGCCGAGATCAGCATCGTGCTGATCTACGACCTGGTGATGGTGGCCAACCCGGCGGGCGGTGAGGTGACCTTCTCGCCCTTCTCCCCCGCGCCGCTGATCACCCCTGTGGTCGGCTCGCTGCTGGTGCTCGCGATCGCCGGCTTCGTCGGCTTCGAGGCCACCGTGGTGCTGAGCGAGGAGGCGAAGGACCCGAAGCGCACCATCGCCCGGGCCACCCACTGGGCCGTCGGGCTCGCCGGACTGATGTGCGCGGTCTCGGCGTGGGCCATGGCGGTGAACACCGGACCGCAGAACATCGCGGCCGTCGCCGCGGAGCACAAGACCGATCTGGTGTTCACGCTGGTGTCGCCGCACCTGCCCGGCTTCCTGGTGGACATCGGGTATGTGCTGTTCATGACCAGCGTGTTCGCCGCCCTGCTCGCGTTCCACGCGGCGGTCGCGCGGTATCAGTTCGCGCTCGGCCGCGAGGGTGTGCTGCCGGCGGCGTGGGGGCGTACGCACCCGCGGACCGGGGCGCCGCTGCTGGGCTCGATCACCCAGAGCGTGCTCGCGGTGGCGGTGCTGTCCGCGTATGCCGCGGCCGGGGCCGAGCCGCTGGTGTTCGTCTTCGCCTGGCTGACCACGATCGGCGGGCTCGGCGTGCTGATCCTGATGTGGTCGGCGTCGGCCGCGGTGATCGCCTTCTTCGTGCGTAACCGCAGGGGTGAGAACGCCTGGCGCGCGATCATCGCGCCGCTGCTGGCCTTCCTCATGCTCTCCGTCGTGCTGGCCGCGACCCTGATCGGCTTCGGCGAGCTGTTGCAGGTCTCCGGCGATTCGCCCTTCCAGTGGCTGATCCCGGTGCTCTATCTCGCTGTGGCCGGGCTCGGGTTCGTCTGGGCGCTGATCATGCGGGCCGCCCGGCCCGAGGTCTACGCCGCGATCGGGCGCGGCGCGGACGGCCGGGTCAGCATCCTCAGCGATATGAGCGCGACGCCCAAGCAGTTACATGCGGACCCGATCGGCGCCCGCGGCAGCTACCACTGATCGAGGTGAGGACAGGATCATGGCGTACCCCATATCGGGATGGCCGTGGCGGAAACCGCCGACGGTCCACGACCGCCGGCAGCCGGCCCAACCAGCGACCGACCAGATACTCCGGCACGGTTGTGAATGCCGGCCGCCCCTCGAGCAACCCATCCAGCCACCCGACGGGCCCTGGCAGCAGTGGCCGGTGTGGAGGTCGCCTATGACGTGACCCTTCCAGACTGCGGGTCTACGCAGCGGACGGGAACTGGTAGAGCCAGTACGACTGCTGGTCGATCCGGTCGAACCGCATCGTCGGCGCCCACCGGCTGATCATTGACCGGAAGACCCTCGACATGTGCCGCACCTCGTCGTTGTAGGTGCAGATGTCGAGCCCCACCAGTCCGTTCTGGTTCGAGGCGATCAAGTACATCTGTTCCACCAGATCGCGGAACGCCCGCATGCCCTGAGCTTCGGGGTGTACGGCAACGAACCCGATGTACCAGATGCGCTTGGTGGCGTAGTGGTCAGGCCAGTGACGCTCGAACCACTCGGGAGCGATCAGTGGCACGGCCTCCAGGTTGTTCGTGTACGTGGAGATCCCGCACAAGGTGCCGTCGTCCCGGAGCGCCAGATACTTCGTCACCCTCGGGTCCTTCATGTTCTCGACGAACTCGTCGCGATACATGAGGTGTCGCTGCACGGCCAGCGAGCGTAGTTCTTCGAAGGCCTCCTGGTAGAGGCTCCATGCGGCGTCGATGATCTCGCTGTCGGCGATCTGGTCGATAGCTTTGACAAGCATGCTCATTGCACCCCCGAGGGGTTGTCGGCAAACAACCCCCGCTCGTCGTACTCACACGGGTCGATGATTCTTGACCATCACCATACGAAGAGTGATGTGAATACGACAATGAGTTGCGGTCAAGCTAAATGTGCCAATCGTCGACGGAGATGATCGCGTTCCGCCTTTGTCCGGACCTGATCAAGGGCGAGACGGAAGGCGGCTGCCGCCTCGGCGACCCTGCCGAGGCGGCAGAGCAGCTCTCCGCG
>NZ_JBFAZH010000342.1:0-6900 GCF_040681735.1 Actinoplanes sp. NPDC051633
GCGGAAACCGTCCTGCAGGGAGCGCACGCTGACGCCGGCGATCGCGGCCAGGTCGGTGACGGCGAACGGCCGCTCGGGCTCGCCCTGGATGGCTTCCTGCACGCGGCGGATCGCACGCGGCGAGCTCCGGCGCGGCGGGGCCAGCAGCTCACGCTGGTAGCGGTGCGGCAGGGCGACGAGCAGGCCGCTCATCAGCAGATGGCGGATGCGTGCACCGATCAGCGGCTGGTTGATCAGGCCGTCGGGGTGGTTCGACTCGTCCTGCAGCAGTTGCACGGCGCGGCGCCACTTGTGGCCCAAGCCGCCGTCGACATTGATCGCGGCAGGGAGATCGAGGGGTCCCTGGATCGGGTGATCGAGCATGGCGGAGAGCTCCGCCTCGAGCGCGGGCCGTTCGACCTTGATGCCGAGCACGGCCGAATCCGCCTCGTGCAACGCGTACACAGGGTTGCCGGGCCCGAAAACGGCGGCGGTCTCGGGACTCGCGGTGACCTCGCGACCGGCATGCCGGGTGAGGCATCGGCCGACCGTCGGCATGGTCACGTGATAGGCGTCCAGTTCCGACGCGCTGAGGGTGGTCGGGGCGCTGAAGGTGATGCAGCCGACCGTCACGGGTCCGAGACGGATCACATCGAGACCGACCTTGAAGTCCTCGGCTCGTTGGGGCACGCCAACGGCGATCGGATAGAAGAAACGGTTTAGCAGAGCCCGCACTTCATCGACGTCGACGCTGATGAACTGGGCGATCTTGGGAGACGGCAACACTTCCGGTGAACCACCGGGATCGCGATCACTCATCTCGTAGAGCACTTTGACGCATACGGCGAGTATTCGGATGCGGGGGTCCATCGTCAACGTCGATGGGGGTCCATGACCGATCCAGCACATTCCGGCCATATGAACTACTCTGGCGTTCCACGCCTACGTGGCGTAACTTGCAGACCAGCGGAATGTTGTTGGAACGCGGTCCCGGAAGGCGTCTTGGGCAGACGCCTGGCATGCGCTGGTCGGCGCATCGCCATCCGCGGTCGAGGCCGGCGTCGGCAGTGCGACGCCAGGAAGAGGGCAGCCGTGTATCTGCCGATCACCACGCGCCAGTTGGCCGATGGCACCGTTGAGATCGCCCCGAGTGGCGAGATTGATCTCGACAACGCTCACGTGATGCGGGACGCCGTCAACGACGCGCTCACCTCCACCACGCCGGGCAAGATCTGCCTCGATCTCCAGCGGGTGATGTTGATCGACAGCATCGGCATCGGGATCCTGGTCGCGTGCTTCCACGCGGCCGCGGCCAGCAACGTCAAGCTGGTCGTCAGCCACCCGAGCCCGACGGTCTACCGCCAGCTCTGGGTGTCCGGCCTGGTCGGCCTGCTGGGCTGCGCCGAGCCGCCGTCCCCTCGCAGCCAGGTGGGCCTGCGCCCGTCCTGACCGCTGTGGTTGTCGTTCGTGACCGGCGCGATGACGATCTCGAGGGATGCGTCGCGGCGCTGCGGCTCACGCATGCGGCCGATGGGTACCCGCTGAACTGGCCGGCCGATCCGCGGGCGTGGCTCACCCCGCCGCGTCTGCTGCGCGCCTGGGTCGCAGCCTCCGGCGGCGTGATCGCCGGGCACGTTGCGCTGCAGGCCGTCGGCGAGTCGGAGGCCGAGTTGTCCCGGCTCTTCGTCGACCCGGCCGCGCGGCGTCTGTCGGTCGCCACCGAGCTGCTGCGCCGCGCGGTCGAGTGGGCCGCCGAGCAGCGGCTCCGGCCGACTCTGAACCTCGTCGACGAGGGCAGGTCGGCCGCCGTCGCCTTCTACGAGGCCGCGGGCTGGCGATTCACCCACACCAGTGAAGCCGGCTGGGCCGGACCGCGCGGCGAGAGGGTCGTGCTCCGGCACTACGCGGCGCCCGAGCCGTGGGCCGGCCCGGGCGGCTGAGGCGCCGCCCGGGGCCGTCCGGCGGCGCGTCACGCGATGGTTCGTTGATCTTCGCGAGGCGCGGCTAGCCTTGCGCTGGTGACGCGACAACGACTCATCGTGGGTACGTTCTTCGTCGTGTACGCGCTGAGCGTGCTCGCCATCACGGTGGTGCCGAACCCGCGCCCGCACCTTTACTGGCAACCGCCGTGGTGGGTGATGGTCCAGCTGGTGCCCTTCGACGTCGAGCCGGTCAGCATGATCGCGAACGTCATCATGTTCGTCCCCTTCGGCGCGCTGGTGCCGCTGCTGTGGCGCCGGGCGCGGCCGGTCGGCCGGCTGGCCCTGCTCGCCCTGGGCACCAGCCTGACCATCGAGCTGACCCAGCTGCTCTTCCTGATCGAGCTGAACTCGCGCCGCACCGTCGACATCAACGACCTGATCGCGAACACCGCCGGAGCCCTCCTCGGGCTGGGACTGCTGCGGCTGATCATGGGGAACGTCCGCGAGAAGACGGTCAGTCGTTGAGCTGGGCGCGCTCGATCTCGCTCAGCGCGGCCTCGAGCCACGGCTCGACCGGCTGCTCGCCGAGCTGACCGGTCAGCAGCAGGACGGCGTCACGGGCCAGCGCGGCCGGCGCGGGCGCCGCCTCCACCTCGTGGTCGAGACCCAGGGCGCCGGCCAGCAGCACCAGGGTGACCTCGGGATCGGCGCCGTCGCCGACCGCCGCCACCAGGACCGCGCGCACCTCGTCGCCGGTGAGCCCGTCGGGATGGCGGTGCTCCAGCAGCAGACGCACGCACGTGCCCAGGATCAGGCCGACCTGGGCCGGGTCGAGCGCCGCCAGGGCGGTGATCGCCGAGGCCAGCGCCTCGTCGTCGTGCGCGCGCGTGGCCGTGACGGCGGCCTGCGCCGCCGCGGCGATCGGGCGGGCCGCGACGGGCAGGTGCCGCCACTGCTGCTGAGTCGTCATGCCGGGAGATTAGCCAGCGGCTACGACAGTCGCTGAAATGCCGCTCGGAAAATGTCGTACTGCCCTGGCAGGGTGTGTCACATGGCTTCCGACGAGCTGCACGCGGCGATGGCCGCGCGAGTGGACAAGGGCGAGTTCCCCGGCATGGTGACGGTGATCGCCCGCGATGACGACGTGACCGTCGACGCGATCGGCGTGACGCGGGTCGGCGGTGACGAGCCGATGCGCCGCGACACGCCGTTCCGGATCGCCTCGATGACCAAACCGGTGGTCGCCGCGGCCACCATGGCGCTGGTCGAGGATGATCTGCTCGATCTCGAGGAGCCGATCTACCGGCTGCT
Source organism: Actinoplanes sp. NPDC051633 (assembly GCF_040681735.1). NCBI lineage: Bacteria > Bacillati > Actinomycetota > Actinomycetes > Micromonosporales > Micromonosporaceae > Actinoplanes > Actinoplanes sp. NPDC051633. The sequence continues at coordinate 3,213 of NZ_JBFAZH010000342.1, forward strand.
GCCCGAGCTGGAGGGCCAGCGGGTGCTGCGGGCCTATGACGCGGAGCTCGACGACACGGTTGCCCGCAAGCGGCAGGTGACGGTGCAGGATCTGCTGACCTTCCGGCTGGGCTACGGCATGATCGTCGAGCCCGACTTCGACCCCCCGGTGCCGGTGGTGCGGCGGGCCCTGGAGCTGGATCTGATGTTCGGGCCGCCGGAGCCACGGTCGCCGTTCGGGGTCGACGAGTGGGTGCGGCGGTTCGCGAGCCTGCCGCTGATCGCCCAGCCGGGGGAGAAGTGGATGTACAACACCGGGTCCCTGGTGCTCGGTGCGCTCATCAGCCGCGCCACCGGGCAGCCGCTGGGGCAGGTGCTGGCCGAGCGGCTGTTCGAGCCGCTGGGCATGACGCACACCGGCTTCTCGCTGCCGGCCGAGCTCGCCGAGCGGCTGCCGGTGCAATATCTGTCGCGGGACGAGACCGGCGAGCTCCAGGAGAACCCGGCGACCACACCCGACCAGTGGCTGGCGGAGCCGCCCTGCCCGTCCGGTGCGGGCGGGCTGGCCTCGACCGCGGACGACTTCCTCGCCTTCGCGCGGATGCTGCTCAACGGCGGTGTGCACGGCGGCACCCGGGTGCTGTCGGCGCACTCGGTGCAGCTGATGACCACCAACCATCTGACCCCCGAGCAGATCGCGAGCGGCGGGCAGCTGCTCGGCGGCGCGGGCTGGGGCTTCGGCATGGCGGTCGAGGCGAGCGGGCGCTACGGGTGGTCCGGCGGCTACGGCACCGACTGGTTCAACGATCCGGGTGAGCGGCTGATCGCGATCGGCCTGACCCAGGTGTCCGACTTCCTGTGGGGCGGCGCCATGACCGAGTTCATCGCGCTGGCCGGCAAGTCATGACCAGCCTGGACGCGGTCACCGCATGGATCGGCAACTACGAGCGTGCGTGGACGAGCAACGACCCGGCGGAGATCGGTGAGCTGTTCGCCGAGGACGCGGCCTACTTCCCGGAGCCGTGGGCCACCCCGTGGCGAGGGCGCGCGGAGATCGTCTCGAAGTGGCTCGCCCGGCTCGACGAGCCGGGGTCGTGGACCTTCTCGTGGCACCCGCTGATCGTCACCGACGACGTGGCGATCATTCAGGGCGAGACGGTGTATCCCGACCGGCGCTACAGCAATCTGTGGGTGCTCCGACTGGACAGTGCGGGGCAGGCCCGGCAGTTCACCGAATGGTGGATGGATCAGTCGGAGAGCAGCTGAGTGCGGGAGCGGTCCGGCAAAAGCGGCATAGGGACCTACTCAATTCGTGGACATGAATGATTTCTGCGGCGGCCGGTTAGCGAATTCGGGGACGGGCGGGCAGACTGCCTCGGGTGGAGGTGCAGCAGAGGCTCGGCGGGCGCTACAAGCTGCTGAACCAGCTCGGCAGCGGCGGCATGGCCGTGGTGTGGAAAGCACACGACGAGGTGCTCAATCGTCCGGTCGCGATCAAGCTCCTGGCCGGGAGATATGCCGCTGACGAGAGTTACCGCGCGCGGATCCGGGCCGAGGCGCGGGCGGCGGCCAATCTCTCACATCCGAATATTGCTCAGGTCTACGACTTCGGTGAGTCCGACGACGACGGGACGCGTCTGTCCTACGTCGTGATGGAATTGATCAACGGACCGACGTTAGCCGAACGAGTGAAAAAGGGTCCGATTCCGCCGCGGTCGGTGTTCCGGATCTGCGGCGAGGTGGCGGCCGCGCTGGCGGCGGCGCACGCCTACGGACTGGTGCACCGCGACATCAAGCCGGCCAACGTGATGGTGACGCCGGCCCGGGCCAAGGTGGTGGACTTCGGCATCGCCGCGGCGGCCGGGCCGGGACGGCCCGACGACGAGCTGCTCGGCACGCCCGCCTTCCTGGCCCCGGAGCGGCTGCTCAGCGACCGGATCGAGCCCGCCTCCGACGTGTACGCGCTGGGCGTCCTGCTCTACCGGCTGCTGACCAACTCGTCCCCGTGGAGCGTCGACAGCACGACACAGATGCTGGATGCGCACGTCTACATCGAGCCGGACCCGATGCCGCAGGTCACCGGCGTCCCGGCCGAGATCACCGGCCTGGTGCAGCAGTGCCTGCTGAAGGATCCGGCGGCGCGGCCGACGGCGGCCGAGGCGTCGTCGATCCTGATGGAGGCGGCCGACATGCCGCCGGAGCTGCACAGTGGCCGGAACGACAGCCCCCGGAACGCCGGTCCGCTCGTCGCCGCCCTGACCAAGGTGGACAAAAACAGCAACTCGTCGCGAGCGGCGGAGGGCGGTGAGGCCGCTGGCGCCGGCCGTGCCCCGGGCGACGCCGGCGCAAGCCTGAGTGGCGCGAATCCGGGCGGGGCGGGTAAGGGCAACGTGCTGCGTGCGGCCGGGCCCGGGAGCAAGACCGACAACGGCGCGCCGGTGGCCGGAACGGCTGCGCGGCCCGGCGGCCGGGAGGCGCACCCGGGAAACGGCGTCAATCGGCGGCGCCTGCTGTTCGCCGGCGGCGGCCTCGCCGCCGCTGTGGTGGCCGCTCTCCTCGTGTGGAACTTCCTGCCGGCCGAGGCCGACGGCCCGCGCGGCGCACGGGAAGCGATCGGCGCCGGCGCGGCGATCCGGCCCTCCGCGGCGACCGCGGCCGACCCGGCGCGCACGGCGGGTGGCGTTGCCCCGAACGGCGTCGCGGGGCAGGGGCCCACGCCGAGCGGGGACCCGGTGAGCTCCAGCGCCGCGGGCACGCCCAGTTCGCTCGTACCCGGCGAAGGCGTGACCGTCGCACCCAGCGCGCGCAGCGACTCGCCGGCGGCGAGCTCGGAACCGCCGGCCACCAGCGCACCCGCGGGTGTCAACACCAAGACGCTCACCTCGAAGGGCGGCTCGGTCGTCGCCGAGTGCGCGAAGGGCAACGTCACGCTGCTGAGCTGGGATCCGCAGCAGCCCTACGAGGTGCAGCGGGCCGACCCGGGACCGGGCGTCACGGCTTCGGTCATCTTCAAGGCGAAGAGCTCGAGGATCCGGATGACGGTCACCTGCGTCGCGGGCGTGCCGACGCCGGTGACCCTGCCGCTGTGACCGGTACGTAGATCAACGCTTACCGCGGGCCGGAAGCCGAACCATACTGGGGCGATGACGATCTGGTATGGCGGCGACTACAACCCCGAGCAGTGGCCGGAAGAGGTCTGGGCCGAGGACGTCCAGCTGATGCAGCGGGCGGGCGTGAACATGGCCACGGTCGGCGTCTTCTCGTGGGCGCGGATCCAGCCGGATGAGGGCGTGTTCGACTACGACTGGCTCGACCGGGTGATCGACGGGCTGCACGCCGGTGGCATCAAGGTCGATCTGGCCACCGGCACCGCGTCGCCGCCGCCGTGGGCAGCCGCCAAATACCCGGCGATGCTGACCGAGACCCGCGAGGGCGCGACCCGCTGGCCCGGCGGACGGCAGCACTACGCGGCCACCTCGCCGGATTACCGCCGGCTCGCCGCCGACCTGGTCCGCCACACCGTCGACCGCTACAAGGACCACCCGGCGGTGGTGCTGTGGCACATCAACAACGAGCTCGGCTGCCACGCCGCGTACGACTACTCCGACCAGGCCGCGGCCGCGTTCCGAAGCTGGCTGCGGGACAAATACCGGTCCATCGACGCGCTCAATGACGCCTGGGGCACCTGGTTCTGGTCGCAGCACTACAC
>NZ_JBFAZH010000343.1:0-6892 GCF_040681735.1 Actinoplanes sp. NPDC051633
ACATCGTCGGCTTCGACCCGCGCGGCATCGGCCGCAGCGCGCCGGTGGTGTGTTCCCAGCGGCTCGTCGACGCCATCCCGTCCCCGCTGGTCACGACCGCCGACGGGTATGCCCGGCTGGTCGCCCACCACCGCGCGCTCACCAGGGACTGCCGCAAGCGCACCGGCCCGGTCTACGGCCATGTCGACACCCTCAGCGTCGCCCACGACATGGACCGGCTGCGGGCCGCGCTCGGCGAGACGACGATCAGCTTCTACGGCGCCTCGTACGGCACCCTGCTCGGCGCCCAGTACGCCGAGCGTTATCCGGCCCGGGTCCGCGCGGTCGCCCTGGACAGCGTGATCGACCACAGCGCGGACACCGGCGCCTTCCTGGCCGACGGCACCGCCGCCGCGCAGGACAGCTTCGACTGGTTCGTGAAGTGGTGTTCCCGGTACCGGTCGTGCGTCCTGCGCGGCCGCGACATCCCGGCGCTGTGGCGGACCCTGCTGGCCCGCGCCCCGGTCCCGGACCCGTTCCACCCGGGCGAGACCCTCGACGTGTTCGACCTGCTCGGTGTCGCGTTCAGCTCCTTCTACGACCCGCAGTGGTACTCGCTGGCGTACTTCATCGACGCGGCCCTCGCGCCCGGCGCCGGCCGCCGGGCGAAGGTGGCCGAGACGCCGTACAACTTCCCGGCGGTCTTCTGCGCCGACTGGAAGCTCCCGGTCGACGGGTTCGCCGGTTGGCAGCGCCACCTGGCGACGGTGCGGGCGCCGCAGATGCCGGTCTCGCCGCTCGCCGCCTCGGGCGTGTCGTCCTGCCTGGGCCGCTGGTCGGCGCCGGACAACCCGCAGCGCCCGTTGAAGCCCGCCAGGGTTCCGACGCTGCTGCTCGCCTCCCGGCACGACCCGGCCACCCCGTACGTCTGGGCCCAGCGCGCCGCGGCCCAGCTGGGTCCGGGTGCCGCCCTGGTGACCTACAACGGCTGGGGGCACGTCTCCTACGGCCGCAGCGGCTGCACCACCGGCGTGGTCGACCGCTTCCTGATCGACCTGCGGCGCCCGACCCAGGGCGTCGCGTGCCCGGGTGTGATCCCGCCACAAATGGGTGTGGGCTGAGCCGGTCGGGCGGGTATCGTTAGCTCGGCTAACGATACGGAGGTGGCCGGGTGAGACGAGCGCCCAAGGCGTCCATCGATCCGGACCTTCGCAAGTCGTGGTTGCGGCGCGCGTACCCGCTGGTCAAGGCGCATCGTGCGCTGCTGCTCAGCTCGCTGGTGCTGTCGTTCGCCGGGCTGATCGTGCAGGTGCAGATCCCCGACGTGGTGCGCCGGGGGATCGACGACGCGATCGTGGCCCGCACCGCGTCGCTGACCACCTACGTGTGGTGGATCGCCGGGCTGGCGGTCGCGCAGGGTGTGATCAACTTCCTGGCCCGGCTCTACCTGCTGCGCACGGCCTACGAGATCGAGTACGACCTGCGCAACATCGTCTACGCCCACCTGGCCCGGATGCCGTTCGGCTTCTACGACCGGGTGCAGTCCGGCGAGCTGATGTCGCGGTCCAGCTCCGACATCCGGGCCGTGCAGATGTACCTGTCCTTCGGCCCGTCGATCCTGGTGCAGTGCACGATCGCCCTGGTCGCGTTCGTGCTGATGCTGACCATCAACGTCCCGCTCGCCATCGTCGCGATGGCCACCATGCCGATCATCGGGCTGCTCGGGGTGGGCATGCGCAAGGCGATCCACCCGGTGTCCTGGCTGATCCAGTCGCGGCTGGCGCGGCTGGCCACCGTCGTGGACGAGAACATTCAGGGTGTACGCATCGTGAAGTCGTTCGCGGCCGAGGGGCGGCAGCTCGACGCGCTGGCCGAGTCGGCGGACCGGATCCGGTGGGCGTACCTGCGGGACGCGAAGATCCGCAGCCGGTGGAACCCGCTGCTGGACAACCTGCCGCGGCTCGGGCTGGCGCTGGTGCTGCTGGTCGGCGGGATCATGGTGATCGGCGGGCACGCCACCGTCGGCACGATCGTGGCCTTCAACTCCTACGTGCTGATGCTGCAGCCGCCGTTCCGCATGCTCGGGATGATCATCATGATGGGCCAGCGGGCGTCGGCGTCGGCCGGGCGCATCTACGAGATCCTGGACACCGGCAGCGAGGTGGTCGATCCGCCGTCCGCAGCCCCGCCACCGCCCCTGACCGGACTGAAGACAGAGCCGGATCCCGTGGACGCCGGCCTGCGCGGGGACGTCCGCTTCGAGGGCGTGCGGTTCGCGTACCCGAACGGCACGCCCGCCCTCGACGGCCTGGACCTGACCATCGAGGCGGGGGAGACCGTCGCGGTCGTCGGCGCCACCGGCTCCGGCAAATCCACGCTGGGCCGGCTGCTCGCCCGCTTCTACGACGTCACCGGCGGCCGCGTCACGATCGCCGGGCACGACGTCCGCTCGCTGCGGCTCAGCTCGTTGCGGTCCCAGGTCGGCATCGTGCCGGACGAGCCGTTCCTGTTCTCACTGTCGATCCACGACAACATCGCCTACGGCCGGCCCGACGCCACCCGCTCGGACGTCGTCGCGGCGGCCACCGCGGCCGGCGCCGACGAGTTCGTGGTCGATCTCCCCGACGGGTACGACACCGTGGTGGGCGAGCGCGGCTACACGCTCTCCGGTGGCCAGCGGCAGCGCATCGCCATCGCCCGGGCGCTGCTGCTCGACCCGCCGGTGCTGGTGCTCGACGACGCCACCAGCGCGATCGACGTGGAGGTCGAGCAGCAGATCCACGCGGGCCTGCAGACCGCGATGCGCGGCCGCACGACGTTGATCGTGGCGCACCGGCTGTCGACCATCGCGCTGGCCTCGCGCGTGGTGCTCGTCGACCGCGGGCGGGTCGTCGCCACGGGCACGCACGAGGACCTGCTGGCCACCGAGCCGCGTTACGGAAGAGTACTGGCGGCAGCCCCGGCGGGGCTCGGATTCTCCGCCCTTGGCGAAGCCTCAGCGGCCGGAAGCAGCACAGCCCCGGAGGGGCTCGGATTCTCCGCCCTTGGCGAAGCCTCAGCGGCCGGAAGCAGCACAGCATGAGCATGTTCGGCGGCGGCTTCGGCGGGTTCGCGCAGGGCGGGCGGCCGTCCATGGGCGCGGCCGGCCGCAAGGGCAACGGGCTGGCCTTCGCCGGGGTGCCGCCGGACCTGGCCGAGGCGGTGGCCGAGCTCGAGGCCCGCGAGGGCGCCACGACGCGGCCGCACATCGACTACGACCCGGTCCGCGACACCGGCGGCAAGGTCACGCTGGTGCGGCTGCTGACGCGCCGGCGCGGGCTGCTGATCGCCGCCACCCTCGCGGTGCTGGTCGAGACCGTGCTGTTGCAGGCCGGCCCGTACCTCGTGCAGGTCGGCATCGACCACGGCATGGTGGAGAAGAACCTGACCGTGCTGACCGCGGCGACCGTCGCCTTCGCCGCCGCGGTCGTCTGCACCGGCCTGGCCACGATGATCCGGATGCGCCGCACCGGCAAGCTCGCCGCGTCCGCCACCCGCGACCTGCGCATCCGGATCTTCGCGCACCTGCAGCGCCAGTCGCTGGATTACTACACGTCGGAGAAGGCCGGCGTCACCATGACCCGGATGACCTCGGACGTGGAGGCCCTGCAGAGCCTCCTGCAGGACGGCTTCGCCCAGCTCCTCATCCAGGTGCTGACGATGGTGCTGGTCACCGGGGTGCTGTTCCACTACAACCCCGAGCTGGCGCTGATCACGCTGGCGCTGACCGTGCCGCCGCTGACCGCGGCCTCGCTGTGGTTCCGGCACGCCGCCGACCGCGGGTACGACCGCCAGCGCGACACCATCGCGGCGATGTTCGCCGACCTCGCCGAGAGCCTCAACGGCATCCGCGTGGTGATCGCCCACAACCGGCAGCAACGCAACGTGCTGGCGCATCGCGAGGTGGTGGGGGAGTACCGCGACGCCAACGACGGCACCGGCCGGATCAACGCCGTCTACGGCCCCGGCACCTCGGTGATCGGCCTGCTCGCGATGGCGGCGATCCTGCTGATCGGTGGCCGGATGGTGCTGCGCGGCACGCTGACCATCGGGGAGCTGACCGCGTTCGTGCTCTACCTGAACTCGTTCTTCCAGCCGGTCCAGCAGCTCGTGCAGCTCTACACGCAGTACCAGCAGGCCCGGGCGGCGGTGAACAAGATCCGCGGCCTGCTGTGCCGCGAACCGTCGGTCGCCGAGCGCCCGTCGTCCAAAGACCTTCCGCCGGTACGCGGCGAGATCGTCTTCGACGACGTGTCGTTCTCCTATCTGCCGGGCCGGCCGGTGCTCGAGCACGTCTCGCTGACGGTGCGGGCCGGCGAGACCATCGCGTGCGTCGGCCCGACCGGCGCCGGGAAGTCGACGATGGCCAAGCTGGTCACCCGCTTCTACGACCCGACCGGCGGGGCGATCCGGATCGACGGTCACGACCTGCGCGACGTCACGCTCGCCTCACTCCGCCGGCAGATCGGCGTCGTGCCGCAGGAGCCGTTCCTCTTCGCCGGCACGCTGCGGGAGAACATCGCCTTCGCCCGGCCGGACGCGCCAGAGAATGACGTGTGGGCCGCGGTGGACGCCGTCGGGCTGCGCGATCTGGTGGAACGCACACCGGAGGGGCTGGACACGTTGCTGCACGAGCGCGGGCAGTCGGTGTCCTCCGGTGAGCGGCAGCTGCTCGCGCTGGCCCGGGCGTTCCTCGCCGAGCCGCGGGTGGTGGTGCTCGACGAGGCGACCTCCAGCCTGGACCTGCGCTCGGAGCTGCGGGTGGAGGCGGCGCTCGACTCGCTGCTCGACGGGCGTACCGCGATCCTGGTGGCGCACCGGCTGTCCACGGCGATGCGGGCCGACCGGATCATCGTCGTCGACGACCACAAGATCCTGGAGACGGGTACGCACGCCGAGCTCGTCGCCGCAGGGGGACATTACGCACGGCTTTACGCGACATGGGCCGCTCCGGTTGTGTCACGCCCTGATCACCGGTAGGCAGGACGGATGCGGTCCCGAACATTCACGGCGCTCACTGCTGCCGTCGCGCTAAGCCTGTGCTCCAGTCTGCTCACCGGTCCGGCCTCGGCCGCGGCGCAAGCTCCCGTCAAGGTGCCCACCGCGCGCGGTTACGGCGGCGCCGTCTCGACCGTCGACGCGGTCGCCAGTCAGGTCGGCATCGACGTGCTGCGCAAGGGCGGCAACGCGGTCGACGCGGCGATCGCCGCGGCCGCCACCCTCGGCGTGACCGAGCCGTTCTCGGCCGGCATCGGCGGCGGTGGCTTCTTCGTCTACTACGACGCCAAGCACCGCAGGGTGCACACGATCGACGGCCGGGAGTCCGCGCCCGCCTCGGCGACCGACAAGTGGTTCGTCAACCCGGACACCGGCCAGGCGTACGCCTTCGACGAGGCCCGCGTGAGCGGTCTCTCCGTCGGCACGCCGGGCACCCTGGCCACCTGGGAGTCGGCCGCCCGGCGCTGGGGCACCCAGCCGCTGGGCAAGCTCCTGCAGCCGGGGGCGCGGGTCGCCGAGAACGGCTTCGAGGTCGACGCCACCTTCAACCAGCAGGTCGCCGCCAACCGGGACATCTTCGGCCTGTTCGACTCGAGCAGCGAGCTCTACCTGCCCGGCGGTCAGCCGCCCGCGGTCGGCTCGATCCAGCGCAACCCCGACCTCGCCGCGACCTACCGGCTGATCGCGCGGCAGGGCACCGACGTGCTCTACCGCGGCCCGGTGGCCCGCGACATCGTGCGCACCGTGCAGCACCCGCCGCTGGCCGAGGAGCCGATCGGCACTTGGCAGTACCCGGTCCGCGGCGCCGACCTGCGCCTGTCCGACCTGGCCAACTACCGCGTCCGGCACCCCGAGCCGACGAAGTCGAAGTACAAGGGCCTCACCGTCTACGGCATGACCAAGCCGTCCAGCGGCGGCACGGCGGTCGGTGAGGCGCTCAACATCATCGAGCGGGCCGACCTGTCCTCCGACATCCAGACCCTGCACCAGTACCTGGAGGCGAGCGCCCTGGCCTTCGCCGACCGCAACCGCTACGTCGGCGACCGCACCCCGCAGTGGCAGCTGGACCGGCTGATCAGCGACGGCTGGGCGCGGCAGCGCGCCTGCCAGATCGACCCGGAGCGGGCGCTGACCAAGCCGGTGCAGCCCGGTGACATCACCGCGCGGGGCTGCACCCCGGCCGCCGCCGGCGCGAAGGTCGAGGAGGGCCAGAGCACGACCAACCTCACCGTCTCCGACAAGTGGGGCAACGTCGTCGAGTACACGTTCACCATCGAGGCGACCGGCGGCAGCGGCATGGTCGTGCCGGGCCGCGGTTTCATCCTCAACAACGAGCTGACCGACTTCAACTTCACTGGAACGCAGGGCACGGCGCCGGACCCGAACCTGCCGGCCGCCAACAAGCGCCCACGCAGCTCGATGTCCCCGACGGTCGTGCTCAAGGACGGCAAGCCGTTCCTGGCGCTCGGCTCGCCGGGCGGCGCCACCATCATCACCACGGTGCTGCAGCTGCTGGTCAACCGGTTGGAGCTGGGCATGACCCTGCCCGAGGCGATGGCCGCGCCGCGCGCGTCGCAGCGCAACTCCGCCGCCGTCCAGGCCGAGCCGGCGTTCATCGCGGCCTACGGCGAGCAGCTGGGGGAGCTGGGCCACAGCTTCCAGCCACCCATCGCCGAGCTGGGCGCGGCCACCGCGATCGAGTTCGGGCGGCACGGCCGGGTCGTCGCGTCGGCCGAGCCGACCCGGCGGGGCGGCGGGGCGGCTGCAGTGGAGTTCCCCAGGTAGCCGGCTCCGCGTCGCTCAGCCGGACGGGACCAGAGCACCGAACTGCTCGCCGGCGTTGAGGCGGTCGATCAGGTCGAGCACGGCGGCAGGG